>JBGPLW010000263.1:0-4270 GCA_041486645.1 Gaiellaceae bacterium
CTGGGAGCAGCCTAGCGTACACACCCTCTTGCGCATTACAAGTGTGCAGACGACGGCCGTTCGGGTGCCTCTGCGGGAGCCTCTCAAATGGACCGGCGGCATTCGTGAGTCCGCCTCGGGCCTGATCGTCGAATTGCGCACCGACGAGGGCCTCGTCGGCATCGGCGAGGCGCCGGGCCCGACGCTGCCGGCGATCCAGGCGATCATCGACCGCGAATTTGCACAGTTCCTCGTCGACGAGGACCCGCTCAGGACGGAATGGCTCGTGCACCGCCTCGAGGAGTACTCTCGCAACTGGGCCGGCGTCGCGGCGTACGCGATCGCCGGCGTCGAGATGGCGTTGCTCGACCTGAAGGGCAAAGCGCTCGGCGTGCCCGTCGCGGAGCTCCTCGGCGGCTACAGCCGCGAAACGGTGCCGGTGATCGGCTACCTCTTCATCGACGAGCCCGAGGCAAACGCGCAGAAGGCCGCCGACTTCGTCGCCGCCGGGCATACCGAGCTGAAGCTCAAGGTCGGCCGCGACCTCGGGCAGGACTACGACTCGATCGCGGCGATCCGCGACCGCGTCGGCTCCGACGTGAAGCTGCGGATCGACGCGAACATGAACTGGAGCGTCCCGGCGGCGATCAAGTGGATCAGGGCGCTCGAGGGCTTCGATCTGCAATTCGTCGAGCAGCCCGTACCCGACTTCGACCTCGCGGGCCTCGCCCAGGTCAGGCGCTCCGTCTCGGTGCCGATCGCCGCCGACGAGAGCTGCACCTCGCTGCGCTCCGCGCTCGAGCTGATCAAGGCCGACGCGTGCGACGTCTTCGTCGTCTACCCGTCCGAGGCGGGAGGTCTCACGCGCGCGCTCCAGATCGCGGCGCTCGCGACCGCGGCGGGCAAATGGTGCGCGATCGGGAGCTGGGCCGAGCTCGGCGTGGCCACCACCGCCAACGCGCACCTCGCGGCGGCGGCTGCCGCCAGCTTCCCGTTTGCCAACGACACGCACTATCCATTGCAGCTGAACGACGTCCTTATGGACCCAGTGGAGATTCGAGACGGTTCCATCACGGTTTCGCACGATCCAGGTTTGGGTGTCGCACTCGACGCGGCGAGCATGGCGACACTCTCCGCACTCGAGCTCCGCGAGTCGCCGTTCTACGACGACATTCAGGGCGAGGCCCCGAGTGTCGGACAGATCCTCTAGAGAGGGAGGGCAGATGTCAGGGAAAGAGCTCAGTCGCCGAGACCTGCTGAAGAAAGCCGGCGCAATCGGAGCCGGAGCCGTCGCAGCGGGCGGGCTCGCCGGCCGCGCGGGCGCGTCGCTCGGCAGGGCGGCGATGCGTGCCGCAACGCCGAAGCGGGGCGGGAAGATCACGTTCGCGCTCGAGCAGGACCCCGGTCACATCGCGCCGTTCGGCGGGATCCTGACCATCACGCGCACCGCGAGCGAGCTGATGTACGAGTCGCTGATGGAGTGGGACAAGAACCTCAACCTCAAGCCGGCGCTTGCAAGCGCCTACGTGATCAAAGACGCGAAGACGATCGACTTCACCATCCGTCCCGGGGCGAAGTTCTCGAACGGACAGCCCGTCACCGCGGACGACGTGAAGTACTCCTTCGACCTCCAACTCGCGCCGCCGCTGCCCGGCAGTGTGTCGGTGCTGGGTCAGGTGCCTTCCATCGCCGGCGTCGAGGTGCTCTCGTCGAACAAGGTGCGGATGCACCTGAAGTCGGCGGACGCACGCGTCATGGGCTACCTCGCGTGGCAGCGCTATTCGTCGATCGTGCCGAAGGACATGTACACGACGCTGAATGCGGCGACGAAGGGGATCGGCACTGGCCCGTACATGCTCGACGGGTCGTACGTCCCGAACGACCACATCAACTACGTCCGAAACCCGCTCTACTGGAAGAAGGACCAGCCCTACCTCGACGCGATCACGTACAAGATCATCACCGACGAGCAGGCGCGCATCGCAGCCCTTCGCGCGGGGGCGATCGACGGCGCAACCGTGTCCGTCGACAGCGCGAACGCGTTGCGCGGCGTCAGCGGACTCAAGGTGCTGAGCGGTCTGACCGCGGCGTTCCGCGAGCTTCAGTTCACGATCAAGGAGGGCGAGAACAAGCCGTGGGCCGACAAGCGCGTCCGCCAAGCGGTCAACCTTGCCATCAACCGGCAGGAGATCCTCCAGAAGGTCTACAACGGCACCGGCCAGTACAGCGGCCACGTTGCGGCCGGGTATGGCCCGTGGGCCATTCCCCAGAAAGAGCTCAAGACGAAGTGGGAGAAGAACGACGTGCCGAAGGCGAAGAAGCTGATGGCGGCGGCGGGCTTCTCGAAGGGCTTCGACGTGACGTTGACGACGTTCTCGACGCCGCTCGACTTCCCGGCGGTGGCCGCCCTGATCCAGAACCAGCTGAAGCAGATCAACATCAACGTCAACATCGTCGCCCAGGATCCCGCAACCTTCGCCGCGAAGAACGGCCAGGGCGCGTTCGAGTGGGATCTGACGGCGCGCGGCATGCGCGGTGACGTCGACGGCTACGTCGCGGAGTTCAACCCGACGGGCGCGTTCGGCAAGACCGTCTACAACACCTGGTTCAACGGCTACAAGAACGTCCAGATGTGGCGGCTGGTCGGCAACGGCCGGATCACGCTCGATCCGGCGAAGCGACTGCCGATGTACCAGAAGCTCGACCGGATCCTGATGACGGAGCTGCTCGAGGTGCCGCTCGTCTCGGTCTCGAAGTACCAGGTCGTGAACGCGAAGCTCCAGGACATGTACGTCGCGTTCACCGACTTCAACACGGGCCTCAGAACGGCCTGGCTGGCGTAGGAGAAACGCCCGGCGGGGCCGTGCACGGCACGGCCCCGCCGCAGCACCTCATTTCGTGTACCGGTTCGCCGCCCAACGCTTCGTCTCGATGCTCGCGACCCTCGTCGCGGTTTCGATCGTCATCTTCACTGCAGTGCGGCTCCTCCCGGGCAACATCATCGACATCATGTTCGGCGGCGACGCGACGGCGACGCCCGAGGCCAAGGCGCTCGCCGCGCACCAGCTCGGTCTGGACGGGTCGTACCCGTCGCAGTACTGGCGGTGGGTCTCGGGGATCTTCCACGGCAACATGGGCATCTCGCTCCTGAACAGCCGCCCGATCTCGGACACGATGAAGACCGCACTGCCGATCACGATCGAACTCATCTTCCTCGGCCTCTTGATCGCCGTCTCGATCGGCATTCCGCTCGGAGTCATCTCGGCGGTGAAACGAGGGAGCGCGAGCGACTACCTCGCGCGCGTCGGCGGCCTGATCGGCATCAGCATCCCGGGCTTCTGGCTCGCCACGCTGCTCCTCATCTTCTTCTCGCGCGTCTTCCACTGGGTGCCGCCGCTCTCGTACGTCTCGATCTTCAAGGACCCAGTGAAGAACCTCCAGGAGTTCTTCATGCCGGCGATCTCGATCTCGGTCTTCACGCTGGCGATCGTCATGAGGATGGTGCGCGCGACGATGCTCGAGGTTCTGAGCCAAGACTACGTGCGCACGGCGCGCGCGAAAGGCGTGCCGCGCCGGCGCGTCCTGCGCAAGCACGCGCTGCGAACTGCGTTGATCCCCGTCATCACGGTCGTCGGCTTCGAGGTCGGCGTCCTGATCGGCGGCGCGGCGGTCGTCGAGATCATCTTCGGCCTGCCCGGCGTCGGCTACACGCTGCTGAACGCGATCTCCAACCGCGACTACCCGGTCATCCAGACGGCGACGCTGATCATTGCGGCGGTCTTCGTCGTCGCGAACGTCGTCGTCGATCTGCTGTACGGCCTCCTCGACCCGAGGATCAGCGTCACATGAGCTCCGTTACCGCAACGCCCGCGTGGGAGGCGATTCCGCGCAGGCGGCTGATCCCCGCCCGCTGGCGCAACCCGATCGGCATCGCCGGCGCGGGGATCGTCGGCCTCTGTGTCCTGACCGCTCTCTTCGGCCGCTTCATCTGGAGCACCGACCCGAACGCACCGGACGCGACACGCCTGCTCGGGCCGAGCCGCGCGCATCCGTTCGGAACCGACGACCTCGGCCGCGACACCCTCGCGCGCGTCATCCACGGCGCCCAGGTGTCGCTCCAGGTCGGCGCCGTCGCGATCTCGATCGCACTCATAGCCGGCACGCTGATCGGGCTCATCGCCGGATACCGGGGCGGGCTCGTCGATCTGCTGCTCATGCGCGTCGTCGACATCATGTTCGCGTTCCCGGGCATCGTGCTCGCGATCGTCATCGCGGGTCTCCTCGGCGCGAC
>JBGPLW010000264.1:0-4265 GCA_041486645.1 Gaiellaceae bacterium
ATCTCCATCCTGGAAGTGGGCGAAAAGGTGGTCGAGGTCGTGTCCACCAACGGTGATACGCACCTCGGCGGCGACGATCTGGACCAGCGCATCATGAGCTGGCTGATCGCCGAGTTCAAGAAGGATCAGGGCATCGACCTGGCCGCGGACAAGATGGCGCTCCAGCGCCTCTACGAAGCCGGTGAGAAGGCGAAGATCGAGCTCTCGTCGACGATGACGACGCAGATCAACCTGCCGTTCATCACCGCGACCCAGGACGGCCCGAAGCACCTCGACCTCCAGCTCACCCGCGCGAAGCTGAACGAGTTGACCGCGGACCTGCTCGGGCGGACGGTCGAGCCGACGAAGCAGGCGCTCGCCGACGCCGGCCTCGAGCCGAGCGCGATCGACCACGTCGTCCTGGTCGGCGGCATGACCCGCATGCCGGCCGTCGTCGACGAGGTCAAGAAGCTGATCGGCAAGGACCCGCACAAGGGCGTCAACCCGGACGAGGTCGTCGCCGTCGGCGCGGCCATCCAGGGCGGCGTCCTCAAGGGCGAGGTCAAGGACGTCCTCCTGCTCGACGTGACGCCGCTTTCGCTCGGTATCGAGACCAAGGGCGGCGTCTTCACGAAGCTGATCGACCGCAACACGACGATCCCGACGAAGAAGTCGGAGACGTTCACGACGGCCGAGGACAACCAGCCCTCGGTCGAGGTGCACGTGGCCCAGGGCGAGTCGGAGATGGTCGCCTTCAACAAGACGCTCGGCAAGTTCCAGCTCGTCGGCATCCCGCCGGCGCCGCGGGGCCTGCCGCAGGTCGAGGTCGCCTTCGACATCGACGCGAACGGCATCATCAACGTCTCGGCAAAGGACACCGGCACCGGCAACGTCCAGCAGATCCAGATCACGGGTGGATCCGGCCTCTCCGAGAGCGAAGTGCAGGAGATGATCCGCAACGCGGAGTCGCACGCCGAGGAGGCGCACAAGCTGCGCGAGGTCGTCGACGTGAAGAACAACGCGGAGACGCTCGCGTACTCGACGGAGCGCTCCCTGAAGGAGCACCGCGACAAGCTCGACGAGTCCGAGGCCTCGACGATCGAGGGCCGGATCATGGAGCTGCGCCAGGCGCTCGAGGGCGACGACGTCGCGGACATCCGTGCGAAGACGGACTCGCTCCAGGAGGCCTCGCACAAGCTCGCCGAGGCGGTCTACGCCCAGGCAACGGCGCAGGCGCAGGCCTCCGCCGGCGGCAACGGCGCGACCACCGCCGACGACGAGGTCGTCGAGGAGGGCGAGTACGAGGTCGTCGACGAGGAGGCGAAGACCTCCTAATGGAACAGGAGCAGGCAGAGGCCACAGAGAGCGGCGAGGATCGTCTCGCCGCTCTCGAGACGGAGCGCGACGAGGCGATCGATCGCTGGAAGCGCGCCGCGGCCGACTTCGACAACTACAAGAAGCGCGCGCAGCGCGAACGTGACGAATACGTGACGCTCGCAAACGAGCGGCTCGTCAAGGATCTTCTGCCGATCCTCGACGATCTCGAACGCGCGCTCGCCGCGGTCGGCGAGCACGAGGAGGCAACCGTCGAGGAGGGTGTGCGGCTCGTGCATCGCTCGCTCGCGTCCCTGCTCGAGCGGAACGGCGTCAGGGAGATCGAGACGAGCGGCAAGTTCGATCCGCACGTGCACGAGGCGCTCCTGTCGCAGCCGTCCGAGGCCGAAGAGGGCTCCGTGATCGACGTCGTGCAGAAGGGCTACGTCATCGGTGACCGCGTCGTTCGCCCCGCGCGCGTCGTGATCGCTGCGGCGCCTGCGAACGGGAGCGATGGCTAAGACCCTCTACGACACGCTCGGCGTCACGAAGTCGGCGTCGCAGGACGAGATCAAGAAGGCGTATCGCAAGCTCGCCCGCCAGTACCACCCGGACAAGAACCCGGGCGACAAGGAGGCGGAAGAGCGCTTCAAGGAAGTGCAGCACGCATATGACGTCCTCTCGGACGACGGCAAGCGGAAGACCTACGACCGCTTCGGCTCGACCAACGGCCGCGTCGCGTCGGGGCCGGGAGGGTCGAACGTCAACTTCGACTTCTCCGGCTTCGACGTCGGCGATCTCGGTGACCTGTTCGGCGGCATCTTCGGCGGCGGCGGCGCGCGCGGCGGTGGGTCGCGTGCGCGGCGCCAGCCGGTGCGCGGCTCGGACGTCGAGGTCGAGGTGCAGCTCTCGTTCGAGGATTCGCTCCACGGCGCCGACGTGAAGGTTCCGGTCGAGCTCACGACTGCGTGCCGCGAATGCGGCGGCACCGGTGCGCAGCCCGGCACCGCTCCGGTGATCTGCCCCGAGTGCAACGGCCGCGGCGTGAAGGCGGAGTCGCAGGGGCTCTTCGCGCTCTCGCAGCCGTGTCCGCGCTGCCGCGGCAACGGCACCGTCATCGAGCAGCCGTGCCCGAAGTGTCACGGCTCCGGCCGCGAGCGGCGGATCAAGACGTACACCGTGAAGATCAAGCCCGGCGTGAAGGACCGCACGCGCATTCGCCTCAAGGGCAAGGGCGAGGCGGGGGAGAACGGCGGCCCGGCCGGCGACCTCGTCGTCCTCACGCGCGTTGCGCCGTCGGCGACGTACGAGCGCCGCGGCGACGACCTCATCGTCCAGGTTCCCGTGTCGTTCACGACGGCGGCGCTGGGCGGCAAGGTCGACGTGCCGACACCCGAGGGCACGGTCTCGCTGAAGGTTCCCGCCGGCTCCGAGGACGGCAAGCTGCTGCGCATCAAGGGCCGCGGCGCGCCGAAGCTCAGCGGCTCCGGCAAGGGCGACGTGCTCGCGCGGCTCCGCATCGAGGTGCCGAAGCGCGTGAACAAGAAGGAGCGCGAGCTGCTCGAAGAGCTCGAGAAGGCGAGCGGTCGATGAACGGCAAGCACGACAATCTGCTCGACGAGGGCCCACGCGAGGCACCGGAGCCGGAGACCGCGGAGGAGCGGAGCCACCGGCTCGGCATGAAGACCGCCGGCGGCGTCGTCGTCGGCGGGGGTATCGCAGCGGCGAAGTTCGGCGGTCTCGCGAAGATCTTCCTCTGGCTCTTCGCCTGGAACGGCGTTCGCGACGCTTGGCGGCTCGGCGGCTGGATCGCGATCGCGGTCATCGCTGCAGCGGTCGCAGTGTTCTTGCTCGTTCGCTCGCGAAGGACGCGCGCATGAGCCCCGACCGCCCCCTCTACATGATCAGCATCGCCGCCGAGCTCGTCGGCATGCATCCGCAGACGCTGCGCATCTACGAGAACAAAGGCCTCGTGCGCCCGCAGCGCACACCGGGCGGCACGCGCCTGTACAGCGAGTCCGACCTCGACCGGCTCCGCATCATTCAGCGCCTCACGACCGAGGTCGGCCTGAACCTCGCCGGCGTCGAGCTCGTGCTGCGGCTCGAGGACGAGCTGCGCAAGGCGCATGCCCAGATCGAGCGGCTGCAGGCGCAGCTGCGCGACGAGATTCAGAAAGTGCACAAGGAATACCGCCGCGACCTCGTCGTCTATCGCGAGCAGCGGCTCCCGGAAAGAAGGTAAGACGACATGGATTTCAACAAGCTGACGATCAAGAGCCAGGAGGCCGTCGCCGCTGCGCAGGAGCTTGCGCGCCGAAACGGCAACCCGGAGCTCTATCCCGAGCACCTGCTCATCGCGCTCCTCGACCAGGAGCTGCCGCGCGAGCTCGTGCCCGACGCAGAGACGCTGCGCGCGCAGGCCGAGGCGACGCTCGCGGCGAAGCCGCGCATCCAGGGCGCGCAGCAGCAGCCGAACGTCTCCGCGGCGTTCTCGAAGGCGCTCGACAAGGCATTCGACGAGGCGAAGAAGATGCAGGACGACTACGTGTCGACCGAGCACCTTCTGCTCGCGCTCGACGTCGTCCCGCGCGACCAGCTCGAGGCGAAGATCAAGGCGGTGCGCGGCGGCCAGCGCGTCACCTCGCAGGATCCCGAGGGCACCTATCAGGCGCTCGAGAAGTTCGGCCGCGACCTCACCGCCGCCGCGGAGGACGGAAAGCTCGACCCGGTCATCGGCCGCGACGAGGAGATCCGCCGCGTCATCCAGGTGCTCTCGCGCCGCACGAAGAACAACCCCGTGCTGATCGGCGAGCCGGGCACCGGCAAGACGGCGATCGTCGAGGGTCTTGCGCAGCGCATCGTCGATGGCGACGTGCCGGAAGGATTGAAGGGCAAGCGCGTGTGGGCGCTCGACATCGGCGGCCTGCTCGCGGGCGCGAAGTACCGCGGTGAGTTCGAGGAGCGGCTGAAGG
>JBGPLW010000265.1:0-4256 GCA_041486645.1 Gaiellaceae bacterium
CGCCGCCGAGCTGTGCTGCAAGCTCGTCGACGACGACGGCTGCCTCGCGGATGCCGTCGCGCTGGATGCGCTCCCAGATCGTGTGCCCGTGCTGCGCCTCGATCTCGGCCGTCAGCTCCATGTCGAGCCACTTCGGCTTGCCGGCCTGGCGGCGCAGATCTTCCTGCGCGTCGCACAGCTTCCGAATCTCCACGTGCGCGATCTCGAGCGCCTCGAGGAGCACGTCCTCGGGCACCTCGTCGGCACCGGCCTCGACCATCGTCAGGCCGTCCTTCGTGCCGACGACGATCAGGTCGAGCGACGTCTCCGACCAGTTCTGCTGCAGCGTCGGGTTGATGACGAGCTCGCCGTCGATCCGGCCGATGCGCACGGCCCCGACGGGGCCGAAGAACGGCAGCGGCGAGAGCATGAGCGACGCCGAGGCGCCGTTGATGCACAGGATGTCGTGCGGGGTGACCATGTCCGCGGACAGGACGGTGCAGATGACCTGCACCTCGTTGCGGAAGCCCTTCGGCCAGAGCGGCCGGATCGGGCGGTCGATCATGCGGGCGGTCAGGGTGGCGCGCTCGCTGGCGCGTCCCTCACGCTTGAAGAAGCCGCCCGGGATCTTGCCGGCGGCGTACATGCGCTCTTCCACGTCGATCGTCAGCGGGAAGAAGTCCGCGCCTTCGCGGGCCTCCGCACGGCCGACGGCGGTGGCGAGCACCATCGTCTCGCCACTGCGGACGACGACGGCGCCGTCCGCCTGCTTCGCGAGCTTGCCTGTCTCGAAAGTGATCTCCTGGTTTCCAACCTGGACGGAGACCTGAGCCAGACGCTCGGTCGCAATACTCATTGAATTGTCCTCCACTCTGCTTTGTCTTGTGGAGGGCGGGAGTTTGAATCAGCTCTCCTCCGGAGCTCACTCAAACCTCCGCCCCCCTTTGCGTGGAGCTAACGGCGCAGGCCGAGCTCCTTGATGAGGGCGCGATAGCCCTCGAGATTGTGCTTCTGCAGGTAGTTCAAGAAGCGGCGCCGCCGCCCGACGAGCTTCAGGAGCCCGCGCCGGGAGTAGTGGTCGTGGCGGTGCGTGCGCAGATGCTCGGTCAGCTCGTTGATGCGCTGCGTGAGCATTGCGATCTGCACCTCCGGCGAGCCGGTGTCGGTCTCGCTGCGGCCGTGCTTATTGATCAGTTCCTGCTTGGCTTCCTTCGTGAGGGCCATTGAGCCTCCTGAGTTGTCGTCTCCCGAGTCTCCGCTCGCTGCGCAAGGAAGGGGCGCGGCGGGCCGGGACTGGGTCGACGGTAGGGTAGCGAATTCCGCATGAATCGGCGTTTTTCGCTCGAGGAGGCGGTGCACGGCGCGCGGGAGCGCACCGGTGTGCCGGGGGTTGCTGCAGGCCTCTCGCTCGGCGGCGAGATCGTCTTCGCGGCTGCGGGCGTCCGCGTGCTCGGCGAACCCGAGCCCGTTTCCACGGAGACGCCGTTCCGGATCGCGTCGATCTCGAAGCCGTTCACGGCCACGCTCGCGGTGCGCTGCCTAGAGCTCGACGGCGGGCTTCGCGCGCTTCTCAGCCACACAGCCGGCCTGCGCTGCGAGTCCGCCGAGCCGCTCCCTGAGAGCTGTCAGGGGCTGTGGTCCTACTCGAACGCCGGCTACTGGGCGGCAGGGGCGCGCGCCGCGGACGCGTGCGGGTCGTCCTTCTCGGATGCGATGCGCTCGCGCGTGCTCGAGCCGCTCGGGCTCGCGGCCACGGGTTACGACGAGCCCGCCGGCGTCGCGCGCGGGCACGTACAGGAGGGTGAGACGGGACAGCGCGCCGTGCTCGAGGACGCGTACCCGGTTCCGCGGCGGCCCTCGGGCGGGCTCTGGTCGACCGTCACCGATCTCGTGCGCTTCGGCGAGCATCAGCTCACCGCGAAGCCTGTGCTGCACGAGCCGCACGCCGACGCGCTCGGCGCCCGCTACGCGCTCGGCTGGTGGGTGCGCGACCTCGGCGGACGCACCGCACTCGATCACGAGGGGTCGGTCGGCGGCTACCAGTCGCTCCTGCTGCTCGTGCCGGACGAGCAGCTCGTGCTCGCGGTGCTCACGAACAGCTGGCGCGGCACCGGCGCAATCCGCCGGGTCGTCGCGGCGCTCGATCTCGCGCCGGCCGCTCGTGCAGCGGAGCCGGCGCCCGAAACGGCTTCGGGCGTCTACGCGCTCGACGATGCGGAAGCGACGATCGTGGTCGACGCCGACGGGCTGCGCGTGACGGAGGCCGAGACGGATCCGGTGACGCGTTCGCGCATCGAGCGCCGCTACCCGGCGCAGTCGCTCGGCGGCGGCGTCTTCGGCTTCGCGGGCGGCGTGCTGCAAAGTCACCGGCTCGACTTTCCGCGCGCGGGCGTCGCGCGCGTCGGCTGGCTTGCGCTGCCGCGGGTCTCGCAATGAACGCCGGCGTCGCCGCCGGGCATCCAGCAACCGCGCGCGCCGGCGTCGAGATTCTCTCGGACGGAGGAAGCGCAGCGGATGCGGCAGTCGCTGCCGCACTCGCGTCGTGCGTTGCGGAGACGGTCATGACGGGGCTGCTCGGCGGCGGCCACGCGATCTACTACGACGCCGCGAGTGGTGTTACCCGGAATCTCGACTGCTTCTGCGCGGTGCCCGGTCTCGGCCGCGAGTGGCGTGATCCCGAGCTCGTGCACCTCGAGGTGCCGTTCGGCGCGGAGCTCGTCCACTACGCCGTCGGGCCGGCGTCGTGCGCGGTACCGGGCGTCCCGGCCGGGCTCGGCGCGTTGTGGGAGGCGCACGGCCGCCTGCCGTGGCGGCGGCTCGTCGAGCCTGCGCTGCGCCTCGCGCGCGACGGCGTCGCGATGCCGGACGCGCACGTCTCGTGCCTGCACATGCTCGAGCCGGTGATGACGCTGCGTGAAGGCGCGCGCATGTACGCGCCCGGCGGGACGCTGCTCCGTCCCGGCGAGCTGCTCCTGCAGCCCGGCCTCGTCGCGGCGCTCGAGTCGCTCGCCGCAGAGGGCGCGGCGGGAGCATACGACGGCACAATCGCATCGGCGCTGCTCGAGCTCTCGCGCGAGCGGGGCGGTCTCGTGAACGAGGACGATCTCGCCGCCTACGCCGCGAGCTGGAGCGCTCCTGTCGAGACCGCGCGTCTCGGCCGCCTCTTCCTCACGCGTGGCGGCCTCTCGGGCGTCCCCGAGACGCTCGCGAAGCTGCCTCCGCTCGGCGGGCTGTCGCCGGCAGAGCGCCTCATCACGCTCGTCGTCGCGCTTGACGACGCTCGTGGCCCGGAGACGCACACGACGAATCTCGTCACGGTCGATCGCGACGGCAACGCGTGCGTCCTGACGACGAGCCTCGGCCTCGGCTCCGGCGACTGGCTGCCGGGGCTCGACGTGCACCTGAACAGCATGCTCGGCGAGACCGATCTGCTCCACGGCGCGCTCGAGCCCGGCACGCGTATGCACAGCATGATGGCCCCCACGCTCGTCTTCGACGGCGACCAGCTCGAGCTCGCGATCGGGGCCGCCGGCGGCACGCGCCTGCGGACGGCGCTCGTCACCGTCGCAACCGGGATCCTCGACGAGGGCCTCGTGCCGCAGGACGCCGTCGACCGGCCGCGCGTGCACGTCGCCGATGGCGTTGCGAACGCCGAGCCGGGCGTGGACGAGGACGGTCTCGCGCTCCTCGAGGCGCGCGGCTTGGAGGTCCGGCGCTGGCCGGACCGACACCACTACTTCGGCGGCGTCAGCGCGTCGGCTGCAAGGGGAGCAGCGGCCGACCCGCGGCGGAGCGGTACCGCACTCCCTGCTCCGGCGGCAGGCTGACCGGAATCCAGCCGACGTAGCCGCAGGACGGGCAGCCGGGGTTCTTCAGAACCGTGCTGCCGGCGGCAGGCTTCGAGTAGACCTCTCCGCAGTCGAGGCAGCGGACGCTCTCGAGAACGGCGAGCGCTGGGAACGGCCCGGTGGCGGCTTCCATAGGGACAAAGACGCCTCGAACGGAGCAAACTTGCGGTCGCTCAGCCGGGCCGCGCGACCTCGCGCGTCTGCGCGACGTCGTGGTCGATCGCGGCGATCAGCTCGGCCTCCGAGCCGAAGGCCGCCTGGTCCCGCAGCCGCCGCCAGAGCTCGAAGACGAGCCGCTGCCCGTAGAGGTCGTCGTCGAAGTCGAGCAGGTGTCCTTCCACCCGCCGCTCGGTGCCGTGGTAGTGCGGATTCGTGCCGATCGAGATCGCGGTCCGGTGGCCGAGCGTCCAACCGGCGTAGACCCCGAGC
>JBGPLW010000266.1:0-4251 GCA_041486645.1 Gaiellaceae bacterium
GTGGGGAGGCGGCCGCCGGCCCACGCGCAGAAGGCCGACGCCTCGAACCAGTCGACGAACGCAACCGGATGGTCGGCGGGCGCGGGCCAGTGCGGCGGGCGAGCCGCGCCGCTCTCGGCGACGAACTGCGCGTACTCCGCGTTCGTGACGGGCGTCCGCGAAAGCTCGAAGGCGTCGACCTCGACGATCCGCTGCCGCGTCTCGCCGGCGTCGCGGCCGATCGCGTACTCGCCCGCCGGCACGTCGACGCAGTCGAAGCTGCGCCGCGGCTCGACCGCGACGACGCGGAAGCCGACGTAGTGATCGCGGGCGCCGGGATGCATCGGCAGGCGCGCCGAGCAGCGCAGCTCGTCCGGCCCGCTGAGATACGAGCCGCCGCGCACGGCGCCGTCGGCCGTCCACTCGTACACGTTCCCCGCCATGTCGAGCGCGCCGCACGGCGCTGCTCCCGACGGGTGCCGGCCGACCGGGGACGGATTGCCGATCCCCTGCGCGAACGTCGCGCGCGTCGAGTCCGGAAGCTCGTCGCCCCAAGGCCACAGCCGGTCGTCGCCACCGCGGGCGGCCGTCTCCCATTCGACCTCGGTCGGCAGCCGCACGCCTGCCTCTTCGCAGAACGTCTCCGCGTCGTGGCGTGAGACGTACGTGAGCGGGAGGTCGCCGTCTCCGGTGACCGGCACCCGCCCGATGCGGAAGGCCTCGACCGAGACGACCCGCCGCGGCGTCTCGTCCTCGTCGGGCGGATACAGGCGCGCCGGATCGTCGCCCATCGGGAACGGCCCTGCCGGGATCGGCAGCCAGTCGATCACGCAGGGATCACCGGCAGCACGATGCGACCGCCGTGCACGGTGTTGTCGGCCACGACCTCGTGCGTGTGCCGTCCGATCGGCTCGCCGGTGTTCGGATTCCGCTCGAGGCGCGGGAAGTTCGACGACGAGATGTCGACGCGGATCCTGTGCCCGGCCGCGAACAGGTTCGAGGTCGGCGGCAGCAGGATCGACACGTCGTACTCCTTGCCCGGCTCCATGAAGACTTCCTTGTCGAAGCCCCCGCGGTACCGGCAGCGGATGACCGAGTCGTTGATCAGCATGTCGTAGCCCTCGGGATAGTCCTCGTTCGGCGGGTGGACGTCGATCAGCTTCGCGGTGAAGTCGGTGTCGACCGCGGAGGACGAGATCCGCAGCTGGACGACGGCGCGGCCGGTCACCTCGACCGGCTCGGCGAGCGGCTCGGTCTGGTAGACGAGCACGTCGGGCCGATCCGAGAGCCGCTGATACGGCTCCCGCGCCGTGAAGAAGTCCGCGGACTCCTTCTGGTCGGCAGGGCCCGGGGTCATGATGTTCCGCAGCAAGAGCGCCGGGTTGAGCAAGCGCATCCACATCGGCTCCATCCCCTCGCCCTGCGCCGGGAGCTCGCCGACGGCGCAGTAGTTGCCGCCGATCGTCGGCACGGGGTCGGCCGGGTCGTACGTGAACGTCCGCGGTTCCGCGACGGTTTCGCTCTCCGTCAGCGCGCCGCCCGCGAGCCAGTACGTCCTCTCTTGCGCGCGCGCGAGGGGCCACTCCTGCTCGTCGCGCCAGCGGCCGCCGTGGTCGAGCTTGCCCTCGTCGGTCTTGCGGCCGGTGCCGCCGCCCATCACGAAGATCTGGACCGGTGGGTCGTCGAGCGGGCCCTTGTCCTTGAGATACGCGTCGAAGTAGCGCAGCTGCTCCTCGAAGTACCTCTTCGGCCCCCAGCGCGAGTCGGGACCGAAGTCGACGTCGAGCGTCCACGTCACGTCGCCGCGCATGCCAACGTGGCTCCACGGGCCGACGATCAGTCGCTGCGGCGCCGTGTTCTGCGCGGCCATCGCGGCGAAGTACTCGGTGTCGGAGTGCGGGAAGCCGTCGTACCAGCCGGTCGACATCGTCGCGGGAATATCGCCGTGGTCGTGCCAGAAGCGTGTGAAGTCGTTCTCCTTCTTCGCCCACCACTCGTCGTAGGCGCCGCGCGAGACGTAGTGCTCGAGCGCTTCGTCGAGCGCCGGAACGTGCCTCAACGCGAGCTCGCCCTTGTGCCACGGCCACTCCCAGAACAGCCGGCGGAGATTGCGCAGGTCGTTCCAGACGTCCTCCTGCTTGGCCGCGTCGCCCTGCACCTCCTGCGCGTCGGCAGCGTGGATGTACAGCGCCCAGAACATGTGCAGCTGCATCGCACCGCCTTCACGCGTCTGATGGTGGTACACGTTGGTCGGTACGACGTCGGGCCAGATCGTGGTCAGGTGCGGCGGCGCTTCGAGGGCGGTGCGGATCTGGGTGATCGCGGCGTAGGAGCTGCCGACCATGCCGGTGCGGCCGTCCGACCACGGCTGCTCGGCGATCCACTCGATCGTGTCGTAGCCGTCCCGGCCGGTGTGCGGCGTCGCGCTGTGGAAGTACTCCTTCGTTCCCTCCGAGCGGTGCCGGTCGCGGATGTCCTGCAGCACGACCGCGTATCCGTGCGGCACGAAGAAATCGGCGATCTCGGTGTACCGCCGCTCGGTCTTGTCGTACGGCGTCAGGCACACGATCGTCGGGAAGCGCCCCTCAACCAGCTCTCCGTCGCGGCCGGGCCGGTGGAGGTCGGTCGCGAGGCGGATCCCGTCGCGCATTGTCACCATCACGTCCTTCGAGACGACGATCCCGTAGCTCACGCGTTCTCCCTTTCGATGATCAGGTTGCCGGTCTCGTCCACGGTCACGGCGAAGCCGGGGTGGACGACGGTTGTCGAGTCGAACTCTTCGATGACCGCCGGGCCGGCCAGAGTCGCACCCGCCGGCAGCGCGTAGCGGTCGTAGATCGGGCAGTCGACGTAGCCGTCCGTCTCTGCGAAGTAGACGTCGCGACGCTCCTTCGGCTCGGGCGCCGCGCCGGGCTCGAGCGTGCGCGCGGGCGGCTTGTCGATGCGGCCGACGCTCGCGACGCGCAGGCTCACGAGCTCGACCGCCTCGGCGGGGGCGGCGAAGCCGTAGACGCGGTCGTGCTCGGCGTGGAAGCGCTCGAGCAGGCCGTCGCCGGCGGGGATCGTCAGCTCGTAGCTCTGGCCGACATAGCGCAGGTCGATCTGGCGGTGGAACTCGATCCGGTCGTCGGCGAGCCCTTCGCGCCGGAGCTCCTCTCGCCCGGCGCGCTCGAGCTCCGTGAAGACGGACTCGACCTCCGCCTCGTCGACCTCGTCGAGGCGGCGCATGATCGTCACCGCGGCGTCGCGCTTGAGGTCGGTCGTCAGCAGGCCCGTCGCGGAGAAGATGCCCGGGCTGCGCGGGATCAGTAGCGTCGGCATCTCGGCGTCGCGCGCGATCGCATTCGCATGCACGGGACCGGCGCCGCCGAAGCCGACGAGGACGAAATCGCGGGGGTCGTAGCCGCGCTGCACCGAGATCAGGTGGAGCGCGTTGACCATGGCGGCGTTCGCGATCTCGACGATGCCGTACGCCGCCTTCGTCACGTCGAGGCCGAGCGGCTTCGCGCAGCGCTCCTCGATCGCGTTGCGCGCCGCCTCGACGTCGAGGCCCATCTCGCCGCCGAGGAAGTAGCCGGGGTTGAGCCGTCCGAGCACGACGTTCGCGTCGGTGACGGTCGGCTCCGTGCCGCCGCGCCGGTAGCAGACCGGGCCGGGGTCGGCGCCCGCGCTGCGCGGGCCGACGCGCAACAGTCCGCCCGAGTCGACCCACGCGATCGAGCCGCCGCCGGCGCCGATCTCGACGAGGTCGACGACCGGCGTCCGCACCGGGTAGCCCGAGAGCGACAGCCCGCCGATGCCGGCGCCCGCGTGGCCGCCGACGTTGTAGTCCTTGGTGACGGACGGGCGGCCTCCCTGAATCAAGCCGACCTTCGCGGTCGTGCCGCCCATGTCGAAGGAGAGGATGTCCGGGCGGCCGAGCGTCTCGCCGAGATACGCGGCTGCGATCACGCCCGCGGCGGGGCCGGACTCGACCATGAAGACCGGCTTAGCCGCCGCGGCAGCCGAGCCGAAGACGCCGCCGCTCGACTGCATGACGAGGAGCTTCGCCGCGATGCCGGCGTCGGCGAGCCGGCCCTCGATCCGCTCGAGGTAGCGCTCAACCACTGGGCGGATGACCGCGTTGATCACCGTCGTCGAGGCGCGCAGATACTCGCGGAACTCGGGGGCGACCTCGGCCGACAGCGAGATCGGCACGCCCGGCAGCTCTTCGGCGAGGATCGCGCCGACCCGCTGCTCGTGCTCCGGATTGACGTACGAGTGCAGCAGGCA
>JBGPLW010000267.1:0-4251 GCA_041486645.1 Gaiellaceae bacterium
CCGTGCGGCGGCGACCGCTCGGATGAGCGCGTTGTCGTCGCGCGCCGTCGTCTGCTCCGTGAACTGGATGTCGATCGCGATCGCCTTCGGGTGGCCCTTCGCGACTTGGTCGATCACGCGCGCGTGATAGCGGCGCGGGAACGGCCACTGCGCCGGACGGTTCGTGTTGCGCAAGTCGTTGAAGGTGACGTCGTCGATCTGAACGACCGCGACCCCCGACGGTGTGCCTTCGCTGCCCCGGAGGCCGAACCGGGCGTCGACGGTCTTCAACTCGAGCGAGTGGAACACGTGCCCCGCGTAGACGGCAAGCGTGATGCCGGTGGCGAGAATGCCCACCAGCACGAAGAGGCTTCCCCTACTCCGGCGGAGCTTCCTCACGCCGCAAAACCGCCGGGCTCGATCAAGGCTTCCCCGCTCCGAATGTGACGGAGCGAATCGCTCCCGTCAGCTGCCGCCGCGCGACGACGAGGCCGCCCGCTTCGTCGGCGACCGGGCGGACGTCCGGCTGCGCGATCTGCCTGCGCACGTGTGTGAGCAGCACTGCGGCGTCGTTCAGCATCTGGCGCGCGAGCGCGTCGATGATCGGGCTGACCGCCGCCTGGTCGATCTCGGGCTGCGCCTTGAAGCGCAGCCGCCACTGCAGCTCGTCGACGTGGCCGTAGAACGTCGAGAGGTCGGCCATCAGCCCGTAGTTCGAGATGATCATCCCGAGCGGCGCGCTCGCCGCCCGCCAGGAGCCCGACGGCAGATCGGGGAAGAAGTACGCGTAGCGCTGCTGCTCCTCGACCGTACGTGTGAGGCTCCCCTGTAGCCGTTCGAGCTCGAGCGCGATCGCCGAGAAGCGCCTCCGCGCCTCCGTCTCGCGCCGCTCCTGCTCCGCCGTCCGGGCCGCCTCGTCCCGGCGCCGCTCGGCCTCGACTTCCTGGAGCTCGGCCTGGGCGCGCTGGCGCCGGTCCCACGCGAGCGCGATGAGGAAGGCGAGGGTCGTCGCCGAGAAGCCGGTCGACATCCCGGTCCAGGTCGTGTTGCCGCCGTAGACGACCGCCGTGAGCACGGGCGCGATGACGGAGACGAGGACCGCGAGCACGAGCAGCCCGAACGGCCACCGGTCGAACCAGAAGTCGAGCCGGGGGGCGTCGTTTTCGAGCGGCTCGTCCACCGCCCGAATATACGCTCGGCGCGGGCGGCGTACCTCTTGTGCCGAGTAATCGAACGCCTTAGTCTGGCTCGCAGATGGTCCCTCGCCTCGCCTCTCGCCTCGATCGGATCCGCGACCACTACACGGTGGTGGTCATCGGCTCGGGCTACGGCGGCGCGATCGCGGCGTCGCGCCTGGCACGGGCCGGGCAGGACGTGTGCGTGCTCGAACGCGGGCGCGAGTTCATGCCCGGCGAGTTCCCCGACACGCAGCTCGAGCTCGTGCGCGAGACGCAGGCGCAGACGCCGGCCGGGCACGTCGGGTCGCGGACAGCGCTCGTCGACTTCCGCGCGCACCAGGACATGAACGTCCTCATCGGGTGCGGCCTCGGCGGCACGTCGCTCATCAACGCGAACGTCTCCCTCGAAGCCGAGCCCGCGGTATTCGCCGATCCGGCCTGGCCGCAGGAGATCAGGGACGATCTGGAGAGCTCCGTTGCGGCCGGGATCGAGCGCGCGCGGGAGATGCTCCGGCCGACGCCCTATCCCGAGTCGGCCCCGCCGCTCGTCAAGCTGCGGGCGCTCGAGGAGTCCGCGCGGGCGATGGGCGCGCCGTTCTACCGGCCGCCGATCAACGTCACCTTCGAGGACAGCGTCAGCAGCGGCGGCGTCCGCCAGCCGGCCTGCACCGGCTGCGGCGACTGCGTCTCGGGCTGCAACGTCGGCGCGAAGAACACGACGCAGATGAACTACCTACCGGACGCGAAGACCCACGGCGCGGAGATCTTCACGCTCGCCGACGTGCGCTGGATCGAGCGTCGCGGCGACCGTTATACGGTGCACTACCAGGCTCTGCAGACGGGCCGCGAGCTATTCGACGCGCCGACCCTCTTCGTCACCGCCGATGTCGTGATCGTCGCGGCCGGCGCGCTCGGCTCGACCGAGATCTTGCTCCGCTCGAAGGAGAAGGGCCTCCCTGTCTCCGACCGCGTCGGCGAGCGCTTCAGCGGCAACGGCGACGTGCTCGGATTCGCGTACAACTGCGACGCGCCCGTCAACGGCGTCGGCTACGGCACGATGCACGCCGATGGCCGCGAGCCCGTCGGGCCGACGATCACGGGGATCATCGACCTGCGCAGACAGCCGATCCTCGACGAGGGGATGGTGATCGAGGAGGGCGCCGTCCCTTCGGGGCTCGGCAAGATGATGGCGGCCTTCTACTCGGCCTCGGCAACTCTTCTCGGGCGCGACACCGACCGCGGCGTGCGCGACGAGGTCGCGGAGGGCAGGCGCGCAATGGAGAGCCTCGTCCGCGGCCCGTACCACGGTGCCGTGCACAACACGCAGACCTTCCTCGTCATGACGCACGACGACGGCAACGGCCGTGTCGTTCTCGACGGCGACCACGTCCGTCTCGACTGGCCGGGCGTCGGGCAGCAGCCGATCTTCAATTCGGTGGCGCAGCGGCTCTACGAGGCGACCGTCCCCCACGGCGGCACGTTCCTGAAGAACCCGATGTGGTCGAAGTTCACGAAGCAGGATCTCGTCACGGTGCATCCGCTCGGCGGCTGCGGGATGGGGTCGGACGGAGCCCACGGCGCCGTCGACCACGCCGGCCGCGTCTTCGCGGGGAGTGACGGACGCGAGGTGCACGACGGTTTGATCGTCGCCGACGGCGCGGTGATGCCGCGTCCGCTCGGCGTCAACCCGCTGCTCACGATCTCCGGCTTCGCAGAGCGGAACATCGCCCTCCTCGCCGAGGAGCGCGGCTGGCAGATCGACTACGCCCCGAGCGACGTGGTGCTCGAGCCGGCCGCAGCCGAGCAGCTCGGCATCCGGTTCACCGAGCGGATGAGCGGGTGGCTCTCCACCGCCGTCACCGACGACTACGAGCCGGCCGCCGTTCGTGCGAAGGCCGACGGCTCGCCGTTCGAGTTCACGCTCACGATCGTCTCCGACGACCTCGACCGGCTGCTCGGCGACGAGAGCCATTCGGCCCAGCTGCTCGGGACCGTCGTCGCCCCGGCGCTCTCACCGGAGCCACTGACCGTGACGCAGGGCGTCTTCAATCTCTTCGTGCACGATCCCGACGCGCCCGCGGCGCGGAAGATGCGCTACCGGATGAAGCTCACGAGCGTCGAGGGCCGTGTCTTCGCCTTCGATGGCTTCAAGCTCGTGCACGACGACAAGGGCATCTTCGACCCGTGGACCGACACGACCACGCTCTTCATCACCGTCACCGAGGAGGAGGCCGTCGTCGGCAAGGGCATCCTCCGCATTGCCACGAAGGACTTCGTCCAGCAGCTCCGCACGATGGAGGTCACTGGGGCGCACGGGCTGCGCGAGCGGCTGCTCGGACAGGCACGGTTCGGGCGTTACTTCGCCGGCTCGATGGCGGACGTCTACGGCGGCATCTTCTCGCGCTCGTCCGCGTTCGCGCCTGATGCGGCGCCGCGCAAGAAGCGCGAGCTGCGAGTCGTCGAGCCGACGGTCGAGCACGTTGCAACAGACGACGCCGCGCAGATCCGGTTGACACGCTACGCCGGCGACGGCGAGCCGGTCGTGCTCGCCCACGGACTCGGCAGCTCGAGCGGCATCTTCACGGTCGACACGATCGAAACCAACCTCGTCGAGTACCTCGCGTCGTACGGCTACGACGTCTGGACGCTCGACTGGCGCGGCTCCTTCGAGCTTCCCAGTGTCCTCGGAGACTGGAACCTCGACGACGTCGCGACGAACGACTGGCCCGCGGCGCTCGGCCACGTGCGTGAGCAGACGGGCGCCGAGCGCGTCAGCGTGATCGGTGAGGGCGTCGGCGGGCTGACGCTTCTCGGTGCGGCTCTGCGCGGCCAGGAGGCGATCGCCTCGGTCGTTGCGCTTGGCCTCGGCACGCACGTACGCGTCCCGAAAGGACGGCAGTTTGGGCGCGGTCTCGACGACGACGTCACGCTCCAGCGCGGGGACAGTCTGGGCGGCCGCCTCGCGGACCGGCTGCTGAAGTTCCAGCCGCTGCAGAAGGAGGAGCGCTGCGCCAGCGCCGTGTGCCGCCGCGCGACGTACGTCTACGGGCTCCTCTTCGAGCACGACCAGCTCAACCGTGCGACACACGAGAGC
>JBGPLW010000268.1:0-4237 GCA_041486645.1 Gaiellaceae bacterium
ACCGGCCCCGGATACTGCCCCAGCCACGCAACCGTCTCCGCGACCCGCGCCGGCGCCCGCCAACAACGCAGCTCGCCACTCGCGGCGTCCAACACGCCCGCGACCACGCTGCGCGCGTGCACATCCAACCCAACCCACGTACCCTCAGCCATACCGGCGCCTCCCGTAATTGCGGCTCTACCGCCGCGCCAACCGCGACGGCAACCCGCGCCAACTTACGAGCGAGGCGCCGGCTTATCCATACGGTCTAGCCGCCGTGCCCGGACACGCGGAGCTGGTTCTCCGCGTGCCGGATGCGCTGCTCGAGCTGCCAGCGGTCGGCGGTCGACTCGCCCGCGTCGAGGCGCTCGAGCTCGGCCTTTGCGTCGTCGAGCTGCTTCTGGGCGCGTGCGTCGTCGATCGCGTCGGCCTGCACCGCATCGTCGACGAGCGCGATCGCCCGGTCCTCGAGCACCTGGAAGAAGCCAGACCCCGTCGCGAACTCCTGCACGTTGCCGTCGCCGAGATGCACCCGCGTCGAGCCGGCCTTCAGCATCGCGATGAGCGGTGCGTGCCGCGCGAGCACGCCGATCTCACCGGAGGCGCCCGGGACGATCAGCATCTCCGCGTCGCCCTCGAACGCCGCGCCTTCCGGCGTGACGACCGAGACCGAGAAGAGCGGGTGGTCGGCCACGACGTTAGGCGGTGACGGGCTCGGCGTTCATCTGCTCCGCCCGCTCCTGCGCCTGCTCGATCACGCCGACCATGTAGAACGCCTGCTCGGGCAGGTCGTCGTGCTTGCCGTCGAGGATCTCCGTGAAGCCGCGGATCGTGTCCTCGAGCTTCACGTACTCGCCCGGCGTGCCGGTGAACTGCTCGGCGACGTAGTTCGGCTGCGACAGGTAACGCTCGATCTTGCGTGCCCGCTGCACGACGAGCTTGTCCTCGTCCGAGAGCTCGTCGAGGCCGAGGATCGCGATGATGTCCTGCAGGTCGCGATAGCGCTGGAGCACCTCCTGCACGCGCGTCGTGGTGCGGTAGTGCTCGGCCGAGACGATGCCTGGCTGAAGCGCGCGCGACGTGGAGTCGAGCGGGTCGACCGCGGGATAGATGCCCTTCTCGACGATCGCCCGCGAGAGCACGGTCGTCGAGTCGAGATGCGCGAACGTGTTCGCCGGCGCGGGGTCGGTGAGATCGTCGGCGGGAACGTAGATCGCCTGCACCGACGTCACGGAGCCGGTGCGCGTCGACGTGATGCGCTCCTGGAGCTGCCCCATCTCGGTTGCGAGCGTCGGCTGGTAGCCGACCGCACTCGGCATGCGGCCGAGGAGCGCCGACACCTCCGAGCCTGCCTGGACGAAGCGGAAGATGTTGTCGATGAAGAGGAGCACGTCCTGGCCCTGGTCGCGGAAGTACTCCGCCATCGTCAGCCCGGACAGGCCGACGCGCAGGCGCGCGCCCGGCGGCTCGTTCATCTGGCCGTACACGAGTGCGACCTTGTCGAGCACGCCCGAGTCCGTCATCTCGATGATCAGATCGTTGCCCTCGCGCGTGCGCTCGCCGACGCCGGTGAAGACCGACACGCCGCCGTGCTCCTTCGCGACATTGTGGATCAGCTCCTGGATCAGAATCGTCTTGCCGACGCCGGCGCCGCCGAAGAGGCCGATCTTGCCGCCGCGGACGTACGGCGCGATCAGGTCGATGACCTTGATGCCCGTCTCGAAGATCTCGATCTTCGCCGACAGCTCGGTGAACGCCGGCGGGTCGCGGTGGATCGGCCAGCGCTCGCCGGTCGCGGCCGCCTTGCCGTCGACGGGGTCGCCGATGACGTTCCAGATGCGCCCGAGCGTCTCGTCGCCCACGGGGACAGTGATCGGCCCGCCGGTGTCGACGACCTCGGTGCCGCGCGAAAGGCCGTCGGTCGTGTCCATCGCGACCGCGCGCACGCGGTCGTCGCCGAGATGCTGCTGCACCTCGGCGATCAGCTCGCCGTGGTCGGTGGCGATGCTGAGCGCGCTGTAGATGTTCGGCAGCCGGTGCGGGAAGACGGCGTCGAGGACGACGCCCTTGATCTCGACGATGCTGCCTTTGTTGCTGCCGTTCGAAGTCTGGTCGGCCATGGGTCTCCTGGCGAGTGGGCTCGGGCGCGGCGAAATCTAGCCGACCCGCTGCAGAAGCTTGCCGTGAACCGGCAGCTAGACCGCTTCGGGCTTCTGCAGGCGCGCGCCGGGGAGCCGCAGCGGCCGGAGCGCCGACAGGGCGGCGACACGCAAAGCCTGCGGCGTGAACTGCAGCGACGCCGACTGCTGCCCGTGCTGGTGCGAGGAGAAGGAGCCGGCAAGGCTGCCGAGGCCGGCCGCGATCACGACCACGGCGGCGGCGGCTCCGAGCTGGAGCGTGCGCATGCGGGCGCTGCTGCGACGTGCCGGCAGGCAGCCGACGACGACACGCTCGAGCGCGGTCGTGCGGAGCTCCTGCGTCAGAGCGCCCACGTCGCTCACGAACTCGGCGCACGTCGCGCAGCGCCCGACGTGCGCGCGCAGGAGCACCTGCTCGACGTGCGACAACTCTCCGTCGAGCCCGAGTGAGGCCCACCCACGGGCACGCTCGCACTCTGCGGCCAGGACGGCTTCCATATGAACTAGGACGGTTGTACTGCTGCGGAGTTAGCGGCTACTTACTGCGTGAGGGCATCTGCGCCCGCGACGATCTCCAGGATCTCCTGGGTGATCTGCGCCTGGCGCGCGCGGTTCATCTGCAGCGTGTACGTGTCGATCAACTCGCCTGCGTTCTTCGAGGCGTTCCGCATCGCCGTCATCTGCGCGGCGAGGAACGATGTCGCCGACTCGAGCAGCGCACGGTAGATCTCGGTCTCGAGATAGACGGGCAGGAGGCGCGCAAGGATCTCCTCGGGCTCCGGCTCGTAGATGAAGTCGCCGCGCAGCGCTTCTTCGCGGGCCGTCATGTCCTCGCTCGCCTCGAGCACGGTTTCCGGGATCGGCAGCAGATCGGAGGTCGTGACGCGCTGCACGAGCGCCGATTCGAAGCGGTTGTAGACGAGGACGACGCGGTCGACCTCGCCCTCCGTGTAGAGCTCGGCCAGACGGTGCGCGACGGTCTGAGCGTCGGCGTACGTCGGCTTGTCGACGAATCCGGCCCACTGCGCCGTCAGCTCGTAACGGCGGAAGCGCAGCGTCGACGCGCCCTTGCGGCCGATGACCGCCCACGCAATGTCGTGGCCCTCGGCACGCTCCGTCCGCTCGAACTCGAACGCGCGGCGCAGCACCTGGCCGTTGAACGGCCCGGCGAGGCCGCGGTCGCCCGTCAGGACGAGCAGTGCAACCTTCTTCACGTCGCGCCGCTGCAGGAGCGCGAGATTGCGGAACGACGACGCCGCACGCGCCGTGCCGACCATCAGCTCCTGCATCCGGTCGGCGTACGGCCGCATCTCCTCGATTCGCGTCTGCGCGCGCCGAAGCCGCGCGCCCGCGACGAGCTCGAGCGCCTTCGTGATCTTGCGCGTGTTCTTGACCGACGTGATCCGCCGGCGGATGTCCTGCAGCGACGCCACTTAGACGAGGGCGCTTTCTTCCTGGATGTTGAAGCCCTTCTTGAACTTCTCGATCTCGCCGTTCAGCTTCTCGGCGAGATCGTCCGGCAACTCGCCCGTGTCGGCGATCTGTTTGTAGATCGAGCCCTCGCTGCGCAGCGCCTCACGCAGCTCGTCCTGGAAGCGCGGGACCTGCGGCGTCGGGATCTCGTCGAGGTAGCCGTGGATGCCGGCGTAGATCGCGACCACCTGCTCCTCGGTCGGCCACGGGTCGTACTGTGGCTGGTTCAGCGTCGCGACCATCTTCTCGCCGCGCGTCAGCGCCTGCTGCGTCGCCCGGTCGAGGTCGGAGCCGAACTGCGCAAACGCCTCCAGCTCGC
The DNA here is from genome assembly GCA_041486645.1 of Gaiellaceae bacterium. GTDB lineage: Bacteria > Actinomycetota > Thermoleophilia > Gaiellales > Gaiellaceae > Palsa-739. Next base: position 3,910 of record JBGPLW010000268.1, read on the forward strand.
GGTACTGCGCGAGATCGAGGCGCAGTCGGCCCGCGACCTTCCGCATCGCCTTCGTCTGCGCCGACGAGCCGACGCGCGACACCGACGTGCCGACGTTCACCGCCGGGCGGACGCCCGAGTAGAAAAGTTCCGAGTTCAGGAAGATCTGCCCGTCGGTGATCGAGATGACGTTCGTCGGAATGTAGGCAGAGAGGTCGCCCGCCTGCGTCTCGATGATCGGGAGCGCCGTGAGCGAACCGCCGCCGAGCGAGTTGTTCAGCTTCGCCGCGCGCTCCAGCAGGCGTGAATGCAGATAGAACACGTCGCCGGGATACGCCTCGCGGCCTGG
>JBGPLW010000269.1:0-4233 GCA_041486645.1 Gaiellaceae bacterium
CCGGCGTGCGCGGCGCGAGGGCATGGGAGCCGTGCGTCATCGAGACGACGACGTGAGCGCCCTTGCCCGTGCGCTCGCGGTGGAGCAGCGCCGCGAGGATCTCGGTGACCGCGCCGAGCGCGCCGGCGGCGAGGTCTGCGACCTGCACGGGCGGCAGGGCGGGAGCCGTCTCGGCGAGCAAGCCGGCCCAGCCGAGGTAGTTGAGGTCGTGCCCGGCGCGCTGCTCGTGGCGCCCGCCGCGGCCGAACCCGGTGATCGAGCAGTAGATCGCGCGGTCCGACACGACGCCGGGCCCGACGCCGAGACGCTCGGCAACGCCGGGGCGGAACGACTCGAGGACGACGTCCGCGCGGGCGAGAAGCGCCTGCGCGAGGTCGAGATCCGCCGGCAGGTCGCAGACGACCGATTCCTTGCCGGCGTTCAAGACGTCGTGCCATTCCGGCGCCGTTGCGCGCATCGGCTCGCCGCCCGGCTGCTCGAGCCGGACGACCCGCGCGCCGAGACGCCGGAGCTCGCTCGACGCGAACGCGCCCGGCACGTAGCGGGTGAGGTCGACCACGAGTATCCCCTCGAGCGCTTGCACTCCGCGCGAAGCTACCACTACCCTGCGACGGCCTTGGGCGAGCGAGCAACGGGTTCGGAGGAGAAACGGCGCCAGATCCTCGACGCGGCAGTCCGCGTCTTCGCGCGGAAGGGTTTCCACACATCACGCGTCGGCGACATCGCCGAAGAAGCGGGTGTCGCGCACGGCCTGCTCTACCACTACTTCTCGTCGAAGGACGAAGTCCTCGAAACGGTGTTTCGCGAGAACTGGGGCGTGCTCCTCGAGCGCATCCATGCTGTCGAAGAGGGGGACGAGCCGGCGTCCGAACAGCTGCGCCACGTCGCTGCGATCCTGCTGCGCACGTGGCTGCACACCCCGGACGTCGTGCGCGTGCTCGTGCGCGAGATCGCGCGAAGCCCGGAGGTGCAAGACCGGATCGGCGAGCTCGTGAAGCCGATCGAGTCGATCCGTCGCATCATCGAACGCGGCCAGGAGGCCGGCGAGTTCCGCTCCGGCCTCGATCCGGCGGTCGCGGCGATCGTCTTCTACGGCGCGATCGACGAGCTGCTCACCGGCTGGGTGCTCGGCCAGCTGGCCGGGGGCGACGACGAGGTCGCAGCCGCGGAGCGCACCCTCGTCGACGTGCTGCTCGCCGGCTTCTCAGTTGCGGCTCAGCAGCTCGGCGAATCGCGCAGCTCCGACGTTTCCACCTGAGAGCACGACGCCGATCCGCCCGCCGGAGATCCGTCCGGCCAGGAGCGCCGCGACGCCGACGGCGCCGCTCGGCTCGACGACGAGCTTCATCCGGTCGAAGAGAAAGGCCATCGCGTCGACGATCTCGTCGTCGCTCACGGTGACGATCTCGTCCACGAGGTCGCGGTTGACGGCGAAGGTCAGCTCTCCCGGTGCCGTTGTCTGGAGACCGTCCGCGATCGTGCGCGGCACGTCGATGTGGACGCGCTCGCCGGCCGCGAAGGAGCGGGCGGTGTCGTCGCCGGCTTCGGGCTCGACCCCGACGACGCGCATCTCGGGTTGGAGCGCTCGCGTGACCGTCGAGCAGCCGGCGATCAGGCCGCCTCCGCCGACGGGCGTGACGAGCACGTCGAGCCCGTGGACGTCCTCGAGGAGCTCGAGCGCAGTCGTGCCCTGTCCGGCCATCACGAGCAGGTCGTCGTACGGCTTCACGAGCTCGAGCCCGCGCTCTGCCGCGAGGCGCGCGCCGATCTCCTCGCGGCTCTCCGTCCAGCGGTCGTAGGTCACGACCTCGGCGCCGTAGCCGCGCGTCGCGTCGGCTTTCGCCGTCGGCGCGTCCTTCGGCATGAGGATCGTCGCGTGCGTGCCGAGCAGGCCGCCGGCGATCGCGACCGCTTGCGCATGGTTGCCGGACGAGTAGGCGAGCACCCCGCGCCGTCGCACGTGCTCGGGCAGTGACGCGATCTTGTTGTACGCGCCGCGGAACTTGAACGCGCCGCCGCGTTGGAAGCACTCTGCTTTCAGGTGCGCCGACGCGCCGATGAGCCCGTCCAGCGTGCGCGACGTGAAGACGGGCGTGCGATGGGCGACGCCGTCGAGCCGGCGTGCGGCCGCCTGCACGTCGTCGAGGTCGATCACCGGCACGGGTTCGTGTGTGCGCGCAGCAATCCGAAGCCCCAGAGCTTCCCGTCGACGATGTAGTACGCGGTCTGCGCCTCGGTCGTGTCCTTCGTCAGCGCTTCGTAACCCGAGCAGGTGAGCACCACGAGCGGACCGGCGAGCGTCGTGACCTGCGCCTCGACGGCGCCGAGGATCAGGCCCTTCGGCGCGCTCCAGCCGGAGGGCTGCCACAGGGTGTAGACAGCCGAGACGCGGTTGCGGGTGAGCTCGACGGCGAGGCCCTCCCGCGTGAACGGGCGGTACGTGAAGTACCAGGTCGTCGTGCGGCAGCCGCGACAGAGGCCGTAACGCGGCCCGAGAGCGGCCCGGACGGCGGCTGCGGTCTCTCCGAGCCGGATGCCGCCGAGCGATCGGCCCGGGACGAGCGTGCCGTTGCGCGGCGGCGCCGCGGCAGCGGGGGCGGCGGCGCACAACAGGACTGCGCAGAGGAGGGCGCGCTTCATACGATACGGAGTATGCCGCCGCTCTGGCAATCGCTCGCCGGCCTCCGCGTGCGCATCGACGACTACTCGGTTGAGCGCCGCGAAGTCGCGGTGTCGAGCTCGTTCACGCGAGTGACGACGACGGTCGTCCTCGACGGGGACGGGGAGACCGGGCACGGCGAGGACGTCACCTACACCTCGACCGACCACGACGACTTTCCCGACGGCGAGATGCTCTCGGGGACGTGGACGCTCGAGGAGTACTCGCGCCGGGTCGACGACCTCGAGCTCTGGGCCGCTGCGCCGCAGATGGAGGCGTCGACGGACTACCGCCGCTGGGCGTTCGAGAGCGCCGCGCTCGACCTGGCGCTTCGGCAGGCGGACACGTCGCTTGCGAACGTTCTCGGGCGGCCGCACCGCCCCGTGCGATTCGTTGCGTCGACGCGTGCGCAGATCGATCCGTACCTCGCGTTCAACCCGGCGCTCGAGTTCAAGCTCGACGTGGACAAGGACTGGGACCGCGCGCTGATGGAGCGCCTGGCGGCGACCGACCGCGTCCGCGTGCTCGACATGAAGGCGTACTACCGCGGCACCTCGGTGGATCTCGCGCCCGACCCCGAGCTCTACCGCAGCGTCGCGGAGGCCTTTCCGGAAGTCGTCATCGAGGACGCATGGCTCGAGGACGGTTGCCGCGAGGCGCTGAACGGCGCCGAGGGGCGGTTGAGCTTCGACGCGCCGATTCACTCGTGGAGCGATGTCGGCAAGCTGCCGCTCGCGCCGCGCTGGCTGAACATCAAGCCGTCGCGCTTCGGCACCCTCCGCAAGCTCCTCGAGTGCATCGAGCAGTGCGAGGCGCGCGGGATCCAGATGTACGGCGGCGGCCAGTTCGAGCTCGGGCCCGGACGCCGGCAGATCCAGCGCATCGCGAGTCTTTTCTACGCCGACGGCCCGAACGACGTCGCTCCGTCGGAGTACAACGACGGCCCCGCGCGCAAGGGCCTCGCGACGAGCCCGCTGCCGGCTCCGGACGGCGCCGGCTTCTGATGAATCTCTTCGACGACCTCCCAGAGGAGGGTGAACGCCGGTTCGGCGAAGAGCTCGGCGCGACGTTCTGGGGCGGGACCGTGTACGACGTCGCGCCGGGGAAGCGCGTGTGTCCGTATCACTGGCACTTCGGCGAGGAGGAGTGGCTGCTCGTCGTCGCGGGCGCGCCGACCTTGCGCACGCCCGACGGCGAGCGGGTGCTGCGCCCGTGGGACGTCGCGGTCTTCGTGACGGGAGAGGCGGGCGCGCACGAGGTGCGGAACGACACCGACCAGCCGGTGCGCGTCGTGATGCTGTCGAGCGTCTCCGATCCCGAGGTGTGCGTCTACCCGGACAGCGGCAAGTTCAGCGCCTACGCCGGCTTCACGAGGAAGGACGGCCAGGACCTGTGGCTCGTCAACCGGCTCGACGCGAACGTCGACTACTGGGACGGCGAAAAGCGATGATCTTCAACCTGCTCGACGGCGAGCGCGACGACGGCGAGGAGCAGCCCGGCTACGAGCATCGCCGCCATTCGGTGCGCGGCCGGCTGCTCGGCGCGACGCTGTACGAGACACCACCCGGCCAGAA
>JBGPLW010000270.1:0-4196 GCA_041486645.1 Gaiellaceae bacterium
CCACTGGCCGGCGCCCACCGACCATCCGGTCGCGTTCGTCGACTGGTTCGAGGCGTCAGCCTTCTGCGCGTGGGCCGGCGGCCGCCTGCCGACGGAGGCCGAATGGGAGAAGGCGGCCCGAGGCACGGACGGCCGCACCTATCCGTGGGGCGACGAGGACGACGCAGCGCGCGCCGCCGTTGGAGCGGGCATGAAGCGCGGCTCGACCTCTCCGGTCGGCTCGCATCCCGGCGGCGCGAGCCCGTACGGTCTCCTGGACATGGCCGGGAACGTCTGGGAGTGGACGGAGACGGCGTACCCGCCCACCGAGCGCGTGCTCCGAGGCGGCTCGTTCGCGAGCCCCGCCCTCGCCTGGGCGCGCTGCGCGATGCGCAGTCACAGCAGGCCGGAGCGCCGGCAGGCGCACATCGGCTTCCGCGTCGCGAGAGGAGAGTCGTAGTGCCTGTTGACGCCGAGCGCCTGCGCGACCTGACGCTCGAGCTCGTCGAGGTCGAGAGCCCGACCGGCGACACCGCCGAGGTGGCGCGGCTGTATGCGCGCCGGCTCGAAGAGATCGGCATGGAGGTCGAGCTGCTCGCCGACGTCTACCCCAAGACGCCGACCGTAGTGGCGCGGCTGCGCGGCAGCGAGCCGGGCCCGACGATCGTCCTGAACGGCCACCTCGACACCGTGCCGATCCCGCACGAGCCGCCGCGGATCGAGAACGGCAAGGTCTACGGGCGCGGGTCGGCCGACATGAAGGGCGCGTGCGCGGCCGCCGCGGAGGCGGTGCGCGTCCTCGCCGAGCAGCCGTTCAAGGGTGAGGTCGTAATCGTCGCGATCGGGCTGCACGAGGCGCCCGGCGGGCGCGGCGAAGATCTCACGCACCTGCTCGACAGCGGCTTCCGCGCCGACATGGCCGTCGTGTGCGAGCTGAGCGGGCATGACGTCGCCATCGCGCACATGGGGCAGGCGACCGTCGAGATCACGATCTCCCGTCCCGGAATGCCGACGCACGAGCTCCAGACGCCGAAGGAGACGCCGCACCCGCTGCTCGCGGCCGCCCGTGTCATCGAGGCGATCCGCGCGCGCAGCGAGGAGCTGTCCGTGACCGAGCATCCGCTGGTCGGCGCCGAGACGTACTTCGTCGGCGAGGTGCACGGAGGCGACTTCTACAACCGCTTCCCGACGACGTGCCGGATCGTCGGCACGCGCCGCTGGGTTCCCGGCAACACGCTCGAGGCGGTCGACGCGGAGTACCGCGCGCTGCTCGCGCGCGTCGCCGCGGAGACCGGTTGCGAGATCGACCTCGACCTGAAGCTCGTCCGCGGCGCCTACGAGATCGACCCGGCGCATCCGTTGCTCAAGGCGCTTCAGGCGTCGTACCACGACGTCACCGGCAAGAGCCTGGAGCCGGTCGGGGTCAAGGTCGTCGCAGACGGCGCGCTCTTCGCAGCCGCGGGCATCCCGACCGTCTACCACGGCCCCGTCGGCTCGGGCGCGCACGCCGACGTCGAGTTCATGACGGTCGACGAGCTCGTTCGCGCGGCGGAGGTGTACGTCGCGCTTCTGAGGCGGCTGCTGTGAGTTGGATGCCGTCGCGCGAGCTCGGCGAGCGCTGGCCGAACCTGCTTGCGGTCGGCGGCCATCCCTCGGTCGACATGCCGCTGCACGTCGTCGAGGCTGCGCGGCGCGCGGCCGAGCGCGCGCCGTACGCGCCGACGCGCGGCCTGCCGGCGCTGCGCGAGGCGATCGCCGCAGAGCACGGCGTCGACCCGGAGCGGAACGTGATCGTCACGCTCGGCGGCATGCAGGGTCTCTACCTCGCCGCGCGCGCGTTCGGGCAGCGCGCCGTGACGCACGCGCCGTCATTCTTCTTCCCACAGCTGATCGATGCCGCCGGCGGGCAATGTGCCGTCGCCTACGACTGGGACGAGTACGCGGCGGCCGTCGGGCCGGAGACGACGCTTGCGATCGTGAACACACCGGTCAATCCGACCGGCTACGTCTTCCGCGAGGCCGATCTCGACGCGATCGCGGCCGCGCTCGCCGGCAGCGACTGCCTCCTGTTGAGCGACGAGGCGTATTTCGGCGTGCTCTACGACGGGCACGAGCATCTCTCGCCTGCCGTGCACCCCGACCTGACCGGCAGAACGCTCGTCCTCCGCAGCTTCTCGAAGACGCTCGCGATGGCCGCCTGGCGCGTCGGCTACGCCGTCGGCCCCGAGCGGGTGATCGACGCGCTCGCGCGCGAGCTGCAGTGGCAGGCACTCGCGATCGACGGCGTTGCGCAGTCGGCCGCGCTCGCGGCGCTGACCGGCCCGCGCGAATGGATCGACGAGGCGATCGCCGAGCTGGCGGAGTTCCGGGTGCAGGCGATCGCAGCAGCCAACGCGGCCGGTTTCCGGAGCGAACTGCCGGAGGCCTGCGGTTTCGTCTGGGCGGAGATCGACGGGGACGAGGACGAGGTGAGTGAGGAGCTCGCCCGCGACTTCGGCATCCCCGCGCTCCCGGGCCGCCACTTCCACGCGCGCACGCCGCATCTGCGCATCCCGTTCGGCGGCCGCGCCGAGGCTCGCGCGGCGTTCCTCGAGCGGCTCAGCGCAGCACGCCGCCCGGGCGTGCCCCGGTGACGCGTCCGTCGTCGACGACGCGCTCGCCCGCGACCCACACGCCGAGCACACCGTCCGGGCTCTTTTTCGGCTCGTCGTACGTCGCGTTGTCGATGTATCGCGCCGGATCGAGCAGGACGAGGTCGGCGCGCTTCCCGACCGCGATCCGGCCGCGGTCGGAGAGACCGAGGCGGTCGGCGGCGCGCGCGGTCAGGCGCGACAGCGCTTCCTCGACGGGCAGCAGGCCCTCGCGCAGCGCAAAGCGGCCGAGGAAGCGCGGCGCGGTGCCGTAGAGGCGCGGATGCGGGTGCTCGCCGAAGATGCCGTCCGAGCCGACAAGCTGGAGACGGTGCGCGGCGATCGTGCGCACGGCCTCGTCGCTCGCGTAGTGGATGATCATCTGCGCCGACAGTTCCGTTTCGACGAGCAGGTCGAGCACGGTCTCGACGGGGTCGCCGCCGAGCTCGGCGAGCGACCGGCCGCCGACGACGATCCGTTCGGGCCCGAGCTCGCCGAGCTGGTTCTCCCAGCCCGGGAGCCCGGTGGCGACGTCGCGTGCGATCTGCTTCCTCGTCGCAGGCTCTGCGGCGCGCGCGATCGTCGCGTCGGCGCCGCCCTCCTGCGCCCACGCCGGCAGCAATGACGCGAGGAGTGTCGAGCCCGCGCCGTACGGGTACTGGTCGAACGTCGCGCCTGCGTCTTCGACGAGCGCGAGCAGCGGCTCGATCAGCGCCTCGTCCGCGAGCGACTTGAGGTGCGAGAGGTGGAGCGGCGCACCCGAGCGGCGGGCGACGTCGATCATCTCTGCGACCGCCTCGAGAACGCCGCGACCTTCGTTGCGGACGTGCGGCACGATCGGCGCGCCGAACTCGGCGGCGATCTCGGCGACCGCGACGAGCTCGTCCGTGTCGGCGTACGCACCCGGGAAGTAGACGAGCCCGAACGACAGCATGCGCGCACCGGCCTCGAACGCGAAGCGCACCTCGCGGCGCATCTCGTCGAGCCGCGGCGGCACGCGCTCGCCACCGACCACGAAGTCGCGCACCGCGCCGTGCCCGACGGACGGCACGAGCGTCAGCGCCGGCCGGGTCGCGTCGAGCGCCTCGAGGTACTCGCCAAAGCTCGACCACGACCACTCCGCAGGCCCCTCCCCTTCGAGTGCGCGCAGGTACGCGCGCCGCGCGCGCCAGTCGGCAACCGGAGCGGGTGCGAGACCGTCGGGGCAGATCACCTCCGTCGTGAACCCCTGCAAGATCTTCGGCGCGAGCAGGGGATCGTCGAAGGGCGCGAGCGCCGAGTGTGCGTGCAGATCGATGAAGCCCGGACAGAGCATCGCTCCGCCGGCGTCGAGCACGTCGCCTGTGAGCCCATCGCCGATCGCGACGATCTGCCCGTCAGCGACGCCGACGTCAGTGCGGAACGACGTGCCGTCGCCCGGGTAGACCTCCGCGCCGCGGAAGACGAGCATCAGAGAGGTCTCGTGAAACGGACTCGGCTCATCCGACGCGGAACGTAGCTTTTCGGCCCGCACGGGGGCATTACCTCGCGAAACCGGGTGAGGCTGGTTCGAGCCCAGTACCGCCCATCAGGAACCCCCTGGCAACG
>JBGPLW010000271.1:0-4158 GCA_041486645.1 Gaiellaceae bacterium
CCTTCGACCAGCTCGATGTTGTGGTCGATCAGGTAGGTGTAGAAGTCTTCGACCTGCTCTTTCGTGAGCTCCACTTCCTCGAGCCCAGTGACGATCTCGTCGTAGGTGAGGAAGCCCTTCTCTGTTCCCTCCGCGACGAGCTTCTGGAGCTCTTCGACTTCGGGAGGAGCGATCTCGACGGTGAGCAGCTCTGGCACTACGACCTCCCGCTGGTCCTGAACGACGACAAGACGACGAACCTGACACGCAGAGGCACGGTCGCAGCTTCCCCCGGCCTCACCCTCCAAGCAGGCCCGGAGCATAGACCGGCGTTACAGGTTCGACAAGAAAATGCGAATGAGTCACGAAGTCGCCACTGCGACCTCGCCGACCCGGTCGCCGCGGCTCGACTCGACCGGAATCGTCACGAGGTCGGGTAGGGCGACGCCGAGCGGCGCGAGAAATGCGGCGAGCGCCGGGCCGAGCGGGCGGCTCGCGCCGTCCTCGGCCTTCAGCGCGATACCGAGCCCGTCCGGGCCGGCGGCGCAGAGGAGGCCTTCGGCGCCGCCTTTGGCGAACCAGCCGGGGGCGGAGCGCATGAGCTCGAAGTCGACGCCGTCGGGGCCGCCGACGAGCTCCGGGTGCGCACGCATCGCGTCGGCGACACGAGCCGCCCCCGGCAGTCGCTCGAAACGGGAGAACGCGTGCGCCATCCGCTCGAGCGGGAGCGCGAAGGTGACGACGCCGCACCCGTCGATGGCGGTCGGGAGCTCCGCCGCGTCGACGCCGGCGGCCTCGGCGTGCGCGTCGCGGCAGGCCTGCTGCAACGGATGCTCGGGGAGGCGGTAGCCCTCGAGCGGCCAGCTGTTCGCGCGACAGAGGGCGAGCATGCCGGCGTGCTTGCCGGAGCAGTTGTGGAAGAGCTTCTCCGGCGGGCGCCCTTCTTGCAGCCCGACCTCGAGGTCGTCCACGGTGGCGGGGGCTTTGGCGAGGAGCGCTCGCACGGCGATGAGCTGATCGTCGGTCGCCCGGTGGGACGAAGACGCGATGGCGAGGTCGCGCGCGTCGAGGTCGTCCCGCGCGCGTGCAAGCGGCAACGCCTGGATCGGCTTCGACGACGACCGCATGAAGCACGTGAGCCCAGCCTCGCCGGCCTCGGCGACAACGGCGCCGCCCTTGACCGCAACAGCATGAACGCGGTGCCGCGCCTCGACGAGCCCGTTGCGGCGCACTTCGACAACGATCGGGCCCACGCGGCGGAGCCTATTCGTTGAGCCAAACGACGGGGTCAGACCCGGGCCAGGCCCCTTTGCGACGGCGCCGCGTCCGCAATGGACACTAGCGCCGAACGAGAACGTTCGGCATGGTCGCAGCATGGCCCGCGGGCTCCGTGACAAAGCTGCTGGGACCTTCCATGTCTACACGCACGCCGCGAAGTCGGATGACGTGTTCCGAGACGATCTCGACCGCATCGTGTTTCTGCGCGAGCTCGTGCGAGCGCAGAAGAAAGCAGCCTGGCGCTGCATCGCGTACTGCGTCATGACGACGCACTATCACCTCCTGCTCGAGGTCGACGACAACGCGCTACCCGCCGGTATGCAGTCGCTGAACTTCCGCTATGCAGCGTCTTTCAACGCACGACACGGAACGCGAGGCCATGTCTTCGCCAGACGCTACGACGCGCGCCGAATAACCGATGACGCCCACCTCATGATCGTCTACCGATACCTCGCGCTGAATCCGGTGAAGGCACGTATGTGCGATGAGCCGGCGAGCTGGGCCTGGAGCAGTTACGCAGGTGCCATCGGCTCCGTGGAACCGGCCACCTTCGTCGCGTCGTCGCGCATCCTCGAGTGCTTCGGCGGCGCTCCGGAACTTGCGCGTGCCCGGCTGCGCGCGTTCGTCGAAATCTCGTGAGCGAGACGTAAGAGGGTCTGGCCCGGGTCTGGCCCCGTCGTCTGAACCGTCGGCGATCGGCTCTTGCCAACGGGCGGGAAAAGTCGTACATTCCGGAATAGTGGCCCGTTCCGCTTCTTCGAGGCCGCCGCTGGCGGCTGAGGCGACGCCGTCGGCGGAGGCATCGCTGACGACCGAGGCGTCGCCGGCGGGGAGCGAGCAGATCCAGCTTCCGCAGCCGGACTACGACGCGGTCGACGTGCTGGTCGTTCGCGAGCCGGAGCAGTTGCGCGCGCTCGGGGACGACCTCCGCGCAAAGGTCGTCGTGCTGCTTCGCGAGCACGCGGCGTCGACGACGGAGCTCGCCGACAAGCTCGGCCTGCCGAAGGGAACGGTCGGCCACCACGTGAAGGTGCTCGAGAAGGCCGGGCTGATCCGCGTTGTGCGGACGCGGAAAGTGCGCGCGCTCACCGAGAAGTACTACGGCCGCACCGCACGCCTCTTCCTCTTCAAGAGCTCCGACGATGCAGACGGCGAGGGCGTCCGGGACGTCGCAGCGGCTTCCCTCCGTACCGCGGCCGAGGAGATGCTCCCCTCGATCGACGACGACCGGACGTCCTTTGCCGTTCTGCGAGCACGGCTCACCGACGCCGACGCCGCGCGCTTCGTGCGCAGGCTCGAGAAGTTGCAACGCGAGTACCTCGCCGCCGACAACCCGGAGGGCGAGCACTACGGCATCGCCCTCGCGCTCTTCAGGAGGGCACCCGATGCGTAAGCTGCGCCGCCCGACCGCCGGGCTCTGGAGTCACCGCGACTTCCTCAAGCTCTGGACGGGCCAGTCGATCAGCGAGGTCGGCTCGCAGGTCTCCGCACTCGCGATCCCCTGGCTCGCCGCGGTCGGCCTGCACGCGACGCCGCTCGAATTCTCGGTCCTCGGCCTGCTCGGCTTCCTCCCGTTCATGCTCTTCGCGCTCCCCGCCGGCGTGTGGGTCGACCGGCTGCGACGCCGCCCGATTCTGATCGCGGGCGACGCCGCACGCGCCGTGCTGCTCGCCTACATCCCGATCGCGTGGGCGATCGGGATCCTCGACATCTGGCAGCTCATGGCGCTGCAGTTCGCGATCGGCATCTGCACCGTCTTCTTCGACGTCGCGTACCAGTCGTACCTGCCGTCGCTCGTCGACCGCGACCAGCTCGTCGAAGGGAACTCGAAGCTGCAGACGACGGTGTCCGCCGCGCAGATCGGCGGCCCCGGCCTCGCCGGCGTCCTCATCGGTGTGATGACGGCGCCGTACGCCGTCGCGCTCGACGCCGCGAGCTTCGTCATCTCGACGCTCTTCATGCTCCCGATTCGCGCGCAGGAAACGCTGCCCGTGCGCAAGGACGGTGAGCCGAAGCCGAAGATGCTGCCAGAGCTGAAAGAAGGCGTCGCGTACGTCGTCCGCCACCCGCACCTGAAGTGGATCGCGATGTGCACCGGCAGCTCGAACTTCTTCGGCCAGGTCGCATTCTCGATCGGCCTCCTCTACATGGCTCGCACCCTGCACATCTCGTCGTTCTGGGCGGGCGTGGTCTTCGCCGGGTTCGGCGTCGGCTCGATCGCCGGCGCCCTCGTGACGTCGCGCTTCCAGCGAGCGGTCGGCGTCGGCAACGCGATCTGGATGCCGGCCGTCCTCTTCTCGCTCGGCGGGCTCGCATTCCCGCTCGCGCCCAAGAGCTTCCCGATCCCCGTCCTCCTCGTCGGCACCCTCGCGTTCGGCTTCGGCGGCATGGCGTACAACATCACCCAGGTGAGCCTCCGCCAGGCGATCACACCCGAGCGCATCCAGGGCCGGATGAACGCGACCATGCGGTGGATCGTCTGGGGCACGATCCCGCTCGGCGCGCTCGCGGGCGGCGCGATCGCGACCGCGTACAGCCTCCGCGCCGCGCTCTGGGTCGGCGCGATCGGCGGTCTCTTCACCTTCCTGCCGGTGCTCCTCTCGCCCGTGCGCTCGATCCGGGAGATGCCCGAGCCCTCCACGCCGCCGGCGCCCGCCGAGGCGGACGTCGGCGGCGGGCTCCTCGAGCCGACCACCGTGCCGCTCGGTGCAGAAGCGACCTAGCCTCCACGGCTACCGTTCCTCCCGATGCCGGAATTACCGGAGATGGAGGCGTGGCGCCGAAAGTTGTCTGACCCGGTCTCCGCGTTCCCGATCGCGAAGGCCGGCCCCGCGCACATCGCCACGCTGAAGACGTTCGACCCGCCGCTCGCCGCGCTCGAAGGACGGCAGCTACGCGGCG
>JBGPLW010000272.1:0-4129 GCA_041486645.1 Gaiellaceae bacterium
GAATTGCGGATCTCGTCGATCATGGCTATGACCGCGAGTTCGGGCTCGTCGAGCTGGGGTGTCCGGAAGACCGCCATGACGCTATGATACTAAATAAGTAGCATAGCGTCATCGAGTCGCAAGCTAGGCCTTAACCCAGGCCGGCCCCTTCTTCCTTGACTCGATCCCTTGGTGTCGAGCTATAAGCTTTCCTCATGAATGGGTGCGGGAGTCTTGGCGCACAGGTCAGTTCGCCTCATCTGAGTCGCTGATCGCTTATGGACACGCGTCAGCTCGCAGCGTTCTGCACGGTCGTCGAACGGCGGAGCTTTTCCCAGGCGGCGGAGCAGCTCGGCGTCACCCAGCCGGCGGTGAGCCTCCAGATCCGGTCGCTCGAGAAGCGGCTCGGCCTGCAGCTCCTCGACCGCTCGGGGCGGCGGGTCGAGCCGACCGACGCGGGCCGCCGTCTCTACCGGAGCGCGCAGCGGCTGCTCGCGCTCGAGGAGCAGCTCCTCGCCGAGCTCGGCGAGGAGGTCGAGGGCGAACTGACGGGACGGCTCGAGATTGGCGCGTCGACGGGCCCGGGCGGGACGGTGCTGCCGGTCGCGCTCGCAGAGTTCCAGCAGCTGCATCCGGGCGTGCAGATCGCGCTCTCGGTGTCGGACACGCAGCGCGTGATCGAGCAGGTCGCGCGGCGCGAGGTCGAGCTCGGCGTCGTCGGCGCCGTGCGCCGGCACCGCGGCGTCGTCTTCGAGCCGTTCTTCCGCGACGAGGTCGTCCTGGCGGTTCCGCGCGGCCACCGCTTCGCCGACCGCAAGGTGACGCTGGACGAGCTGAAGCTGGAGCCGCTCGTGCTGATGCAGGAGGGCGCGGGCGTGCGGCAGGTGATCGACGACGAGCTTCGCGAGATCGGCCTGCGTCTTCGCGACTTCAACGTGCAGCTCGAGCTCGGCCTGCAGGAGTCGGCGCGGAGCGCGGTGCTCGCGGGTTACGGCGTGACGTTCATCTCGCGCTCCGCGATCGAGGCGGATATCGCGGCCGGCACCGTCGCCGTCGCGCGGGTCGCGGGGCTCGAGCCGTCGCGCGAGATCTCGCTCGTGCGCTCGGCCGGCCGTGCCGAGACGCGCGTGGCGCAGGCGTTCGTCGAGTTCGCGCGAGCCCGGCTCGCGTGATCGTCCGCTGGGGCATCGCTGCGCTGCCTGACGTGTGCGCCGAGGCGGGCATCGACGGGCCGCTGCTTGTCGCAAGCCCTCGCTGGAACCTGCCGATCGAGTCGGCAGCCCGCTGGACCGAGGTGCCGTCGGAGCGCGTCGACGAAGCGGCTGCACTCGCGGGTGGGGGCGTCGTCGCCGTTGGCGGCGGGAGCGCGATCGATCTCGGCAAGGCGATCTCGGCTGCGGCAGGGGTTCCTCTGGTGTCGGTGCCGACGACCTACGCGGGCGCCGAGTGGACGACGTATTACGGCGTGCGCGATCCCGAGCGGAAGATGCGCGGGGGCGGAAGCGGCGCGCACCCCACGGGCATCGTCTACGAGGTCGAACTGACGCTCGACCTGCCGCGCGAGCCGACCGTCGGGACAGCGATGAACGCACTCGCGCACTGCGCAGAGGCGCTCTACGTCGAAGGGCACAACGACAAGGCGGACGAGCACGCGGTCGCGGGTGCACAGCTGATCGGGGAGTGGCTGCCGCGCGTCGTCGACGCGCCGCACGACCGCGAGGCGCGCACCGAGCTGCTGCGCGGTGCCTGTCACGGCGGCGCCGCGCTCGGCGGCTCGGGACTCGCGCTCGCGCACGCGATGGCGCAGGCGATCGGCGGCCGCTACGGGCTACCGCACGGCACGCTGAACGCGATCTGCCTGCCGCCCGCGTTGCGCTGGAACGAACAGTGGGCGCCCGGTGCAGTCGCGCGCTTTCGCGCCGCCGTCGGTCGCGACGTCGAGGAGCTCGCCGCGCTCGGCGGCGCCACGCGCCTGCGCGACCTGGGCGTGCCGGAGGCGGATCTCGCCGAGCTCGCCGAAGCAGCCGCGGGCCGCGCGGGCAACCGCGCGAACCCACGGCCGGCGACCGCGCCGGAGATCGAGCAGCTGATGCGCTCCGTGTGGTGAGTTGCGAAGCCGCTGTTACGCGTTTTCCCGTAAGACGACACACTCTCCGCTCTAGCCTCACTCGAGAGAGCCGAAGACGACCGGTCGCCTCCGGAACCACGACTCCAGTGAGGAGGCTCGATGAAGACCTTGATCATCGCCGCGGCGAGTGCGGTTGCGCTCCTGCTCGTGTCACCGTCGCACGCAGTTCCGCCGGCGCAGCAGCAAGATGGGTTTGCCGGCGCGCACGACGCACCGTTCGTCGCGAAGAAGCTGACGCCGGGCGAGGCGAAGAAGCTCGGCATCCCGGATGCGCTACTTCCGGGCAAGAACGTGCAAGGCGCGGCGGGGCCTTCGCCGACGGCCGTCGGACCCTGCGGTCTATGTATCAACACGTGTTGGACGACGACGTTCCACACCGGCGACAACACGACGACGGGGAGCTACTGGGAGAACGACAGTCCTGTCTGGTGTGGGAACGGCTCGTGGATCACGTACGCGGACATCGGCCGTCACTGGCAGTCGGTCTCGATGTGGTACTCGGCCGACGGTGAGGCGGGACCGTGGTTCGACGGCGGCTGCGTCGGTTGCTCGAGTATCCACTTCACGATCTACGGCTACTTCTCGTGGCATCCGCCGATCTGGCCGGTGAGCCACTCGACGCTGCGCCTCGGCGTCTGGATGCAGGCCTACGGGGCGGCCGCGTACGCCTAGGAAGGAGGCGAGGGAGGAGGCGGCGTCGTCGTCTCCTCCCCGTCCGGAAAGGACACCTTGACGGCGATGGAGTTCCGGCTGAACATGGCACGCGTGCGACAGGTGCGCTCACGGATCGCACGGGGCTTCGTCTTCGGCTTCTCGGCCGCGATCGGCGCTTGGGTGGCGATCGTCGTGCTGTCGATCGTCGTGATGCTGATCCTGCGCCCCTGGGGCTGAGCGCAAAGGGCACCGGATCGGCTAAGATAGCGATTCCTAATCCGAGGGATTAGAAAAACCGCTATCCTTCCGCCTCGTGTCGCAGAACGGCAATTTCGACGTGCTCGTGATCGGCAGCGGGGCTTCCGGCCTCGCCGCGGCCGTCTCCGCCGAGCGGAGCGGCGCCCGCGTCGCCCTCGCGACGAAGGGCTCGATCCAGTCCTGCAACTCCGCGAAGGCGCAGGGCGGCATCCAGGCGGCCTTCGCGGCGGACGACTCGCCCGAGCAGCACGCGCAGGACATCTGGCGCTCGAGCCACGAGACGGCGGACATGCGGCTCGTCGAGGTGCTGACCTCCGAGGCGCCGTCGGCGATCCACTGGCTCGAGGAGCTCGGCGTCGAGTTCACGAAGGAGAACGACGGCTACCGCCTCGCCCGCTGCGGCGGCGCGTCCGCGAAGCGCCTGCTCCAGGTCGGCGACCGGACGGGCCACGCGATCACGACCGCGCTGCGCGAGACGGCGGAGGCCGGCGGCATCGCCGTCTTCCCGAAGAGCCCGCTCGCCTCGCTCGATCCGGCCGAGAACGGCTGGCGGGCCCGGGTCGGCGAGCACACGCTCGACGCCTCGGCCGTGATCCTCGCCGCCGGCGGCCGCTGCTACGCGGAGGCCGAGGAGCGCGGCGAGCTCTCGACGAACCATCCCGGCGCGACCGGTGAGGTGACCCGCATCGCGCTCGACGCCGGCGCCGAGGCCCGCGACCTCGACGCGCTCCAGTACCACCCGAACGGCGGCGCCTGGCCGGAGACGATGCAGGGCTACAGCATCCCGGAGACGACGCGCGCGTACGGCGCGGTCCTCCTGAACGCGGACGGCGAGGAGTTCACCGACTCGCTCGGCCCGCGCGACGTCGTGGCGCAGGCGATCGTCGACGAGGTCGCGAAAGGGAAGGGCGTCGAGACGCCCGACGGACGGCCCGCCGTCTATCTCGACACGACGCGCATCTCGGAGCACGACGCCGAGCTCAGTTTGCCGTACATGCTGCGCCGTTACAGAGCTGGTGGGATCGATCCCCTCGCCGAGAAGATTCTCACGTACCCCGTCCTCCACTACCAGAACGGCGGTCTCGTCATCGACGCGGACGCCGAGACGAC
>JBGPLW010000273.1:0-4126 GCA_041486645.1 Gaiellaceae bacterium
ACCTGACGCGCCCGGTCGAGCGCGAGGTGCTCGAGGAGTGCCTCAACCTCGCGCAGCAGGCGCCGACCGCGAGCTATTCGCAGAACTGGCACTTCGTCGTCGTGACCGACGCCGCGAAGCGCGCCGCGCTCGGCGAGCTCTGGCGCGAGGTCGCCGGCCCGTATCTGGAGCGCGGCGGCGGCGCGCGCGAGGGGCAAATGGTCCGGATCAGCGATGCGGTCGTCCATCTCGCGAAGCACATCCACGAGGTTCCCGTGCATGTCATCCCGTGCATCGCGGGCCGCTACGAAGGGAAGTCGAACCCGCTCGTCGCGTCGATGTTCGGCTCGATCATCCCGGCCGCGTGGTCGTTCATGCTCGCTGCGCGCTCACGCGGGCTCGGGACGGTGTGGACGACGTTCCATCTCATGCATGAGGAGAAGGCCGCCGAGATCCTCGGGATTCCGTTCGGCGAGGTGACGCAGGTCGCGCTGATCCCGGTCGCGTACACGATCGGCACCGACTTCAAGCCGGGGACGCGCAAGCCGCTCGAGTCCATGGTGCATTGGGACCACTGGTAGCCGGCTCGCGGCTCTCCTGCGCTTAGACGGACGAGGGCGCGAGGTAGCGGTCGAACCACTCGAGCACCGCCTCGAAGCGGGTGACGCGATGCTGCGGCGAGCCGCCGCGCGTCAGCTCGTGACTCTCGGCGGGGAAGCGCAGCATCTCGACCTCCTTGCCGAGCAGGCGGAGCAGCGTGAACAGATGCTCGCCCTGTTCGATGTTGCACCGGAGGTCCTGCTCGGAGTGCAGGACGAGCACCGGCGTCTCGATGCTTTTCGCGTAGGTCGACGGCGACCTCTCGAGGAACGCCTCGACGTTGTCCCAGAACGTGCCGCCGAACTGGCGCTCGAAGACCCAGAAGAGGTCGCTCGAACCGAACATGCTGAGCAGGTTGTTGACCGCGCGCTCGGAGATCGCGGCCTTGAAGCGGTTCGTGTGGCCGATGATCCACGACGTCATGTAGCCGCCGTACGAGCCGCCGATCACGCCGAGGCGGTCGGCGTCGATGAAATCGAACCTCTCGAGTGCGGTGTCGACGACCGCCATCACGTCCTCGTAGTCGCGCGTGCCCCAGCCGGGGCCTGCACCGCCGACGGGACCGCGGATGGCGCGCCCGTGCTCCTCCGAGTAGCCGGAGCCGCCGCGCGGGTTCGAGTAGAGGACGGCGTACCCGCCGGAGGCCATCACCTGGAACTCGTCGAAGAACCCGGTGCCGTACTGAGTGAACGGCCCGCCGTGAATCGTGAGGACCGCCGGGTAGCGCTTTCCCGGCTCGAAGTCCGGCGGCCGCACGCACCAGGCGTCGACCTCGTAGCCGTCCTGCGAGATCGCGGTGAAGCGCTCTGGCTCGAGCAGCTCGCGTCCCTCGGAGAACGCCTTGCCGACGTGCGTGAGCTGCGTGCCTTCCGTGCCCTTGTACAGTTCGCGCGTCGTCGTGTGCGTGGACGCGGTGTAGACGAGGGTGCCGTCGCGCAGGTCGTAGCCGACGATCGCCTGCTCGCCGCCGACGAGCAGCGTCGGCGTGGCGGAGCCGTCGGCCGCGACGGTGTAGAGATGCACGTTGCCGCCGTCTTCGACAGTGAACGCGAGACTGTCGCCGTCCCAGATCGGCTCGCGGTAGTCGGGGTACGGGGCGCACTGACGGTCGAGCGACGTCGTCAGCAGCTTCGGGTTGCTGCCGTCGGCGTTCATCACCCCCAGCTGGGTGTGATGGGGATACGTATCGTCCTCGACGAGCATCCGGAACGCGATGCGCGAGCCGTCGGGTGAGAACGACGGAGTCTCGTACGACCCGCCGTCGCCGGTGAGCGCCTTGGGCTCGCCGCCGGCGGCGTCGACGACGTAGATGCGGTTGATCAGCTCGGTGTCCCAGCGCTCGTCACGGAGGCCGTCGAACACGATCTTCGTGCCGTCGGGAGACCAGGCGGGGCTGTCGTGCTCGAAGTCCCCGCTCGTGAGCTGCGTCGCCTCGCCGCCGTCGATCCCCACGACGAAGACGTGCTTGCGGCGGTCGCCTGTCCAGCCGACGCTGTCGAGCTTGTGGAAGACACGAGTGAAGCGGCGCGGCTTGCGCTTCCGGTCGTCTTCCTCCTCATAGGCGGCGTCGCGCACGCGTGCGGTGAACGCGATGCGTGTCGAGTCCGGCGACCAGGCGATCGACTCGACGCTCTCCTTCTGGTCGGTGAGCTTGCGGGCCTCGCCGCCCTCGGCAGAGAGAACGTACAGGGCGGCAGGGGCCTTGTCCTCGCCGCGGGTCGAAGCGAACGCGAGCCACCTGCCGTCCGGTGACCAGCGCGGGATGGAGTCGCGCTTCTCGCCGGACGTGTACCGGCGCGGGTCTGCCGAGCCGTCGAGCGGCGCGACCCAGATCGCCGACGTGTAGTCGTTCGCCTCCCGGTCGAGGGCGGTCACGGTGTACGCGACGCGGGACCCGTCCGGAGAGACCCGCGGGTCGCCGACGTTCACGAGCTCGTAGACGTCTTCCGGCTTCATGCCTGCCACGGGCGGGCACTCTACACAGGCGTTTCCGGATGTCGACGCCGCCTCGGCGGATCGCGGACGCCGGAAACGCCTCTATCCTGAGAGAGCGCGGGTGTGGCGGAACTGGTAGACGCGACGGGTTTAGGTCCCGTTGGGCCTCACGGCCCTTGGAGGTTCAAGTCCTCTCGCCCGCACTGTCGCCCGGACGCGGTACGCGACCGCGGAGACCATCGCGAACCAGATGGCCGCGACGCTCGTCCCGAGGATGGCATTCCACATGCTCATGAGGAATGTCGTCATTCGCCGCAGTGAGGTCGCGCCCTGCTACCCCGATCGAGTGATCTGTTCGATGCGCGCCGCCGCCCGGTCGAGCGCGTCGTCGTCGAAGAGGTACGGAGTCGCGTTCGGGATCACGTGCTCGGGGCCGTCGAGCTCGTCCGATCCGCCGGCGGCGTTCAGCGCATACCGGATCGGGATCTCGTGGCAGACGACGAACACGACCTGCGCAGGCTGAGCGAGCAGCCGGCGGAAGGCCGCCGCGTAGCGGAACGCGGCGTCGTCGAGGCTCTCGCCACCGGGAAACGGCTGGTCGCGCCGATGCGCGTGCTTCCAGGCCCGGTAGCGCTCGATCGCAGCGCCCTCGAGCTCGCCGACGTCGACGTCGTCGAGGAGCGGCTCGCTCACTCGAGGGACGCTCCGCCCCGCGAGTGCGAGCTCGGCCGTCTCGAGCGTGCGGCCGAAGCGGGTGTGCACGCAGAGGTCGAGCGGCAGGGCGGACAGCTCGTGACCGAGTCGCTCGGCCTGGGCGCGGCCCTCGGGCGTGAGCGGTGCCGAAACGCCTGGATCGCCGTTGACGCGACCCTCCTGGTTGAGCGTCGAGTGCGCGTGACGGGTCAGCACGAAGAGCCGCACGTGCCGAGGCTACGCGACCTCGCCCGCAGGGGGTCTGCTTGAATGGCTTGGTGCAGCCACAGGTCGAAGAACTCCCGGAAAACCGCGTTCGCATGACGGTGCAGGTGCCGTCGCACGACGTGCACCACGCGATCGAGCACGCGGCGTCCGACCTGGCGGAGCGCGTGAAGATCCCGGGCTTCCGCAAGGGCAAGGTGCCGCACCAGGTGCTCGTGCAGAAGGTCGGTCGCGAGCGGCTGATGACCGAGGCGGTCGAAAGCCACATCGGCGGCTGGTTCTGGAACGCCGCGACGCAGACGCGCGTGCGCCCGGTCGCGCAGCCCGAGTACGACTTCGAGCTGCCTGCGTCCGACGACGAGGACTGGCAGTTCATCGCGACGTTCCCCGTGCAGGCGAAGCCGGAGCTGCCGGACTGGAAGACGCTCGAGGTCGGCGCGATCGAGCCGACGGTGCCGGAAGAGCTCGTACAGCAGGAGCTCGATGCACTTCGTGCGACGGTCGCCGAGCTCATCCCGGTCGAGGGACGCGCGGTCGGCCCCGAGGACACCGTTGTCGTCGATCTGATCTCGCCGCAGGGCGAGGCGCGGCGCGACTACGTCGTCGAGCTCGGACGCGGCGCCGTCGTCGACGAGATCGAGCAGAGCCTCGTCGGCATGAACGCCGACGAGACGAAGGAGATCGACTTCGAGCT
>JBGPLW010000274.1:0-4108 GCA_041486645.1 Gaiellaceae bacterium
CGCACGCGGCGACGCGCACGAGTCGATGACGTTCGCGGGGACGCGCAAGCTGCCGATCGTCTACGTCTGTGACAACAATCAGTGGGCGTACTCGACGCCGACGCATCTCGAGTACGCGACCGAGCACGTCGCAGACCGCGCTCAGGCCTACGGTTTCGAAGGCGTCGTCGTCGACGGCACCGACATTCTCGCCGTCTACCGCGAGGCAAAGCGCGCGATCGAGAAGGCGCGCTCGGGCGGCGGCCCGACGCTCCTCGAGTGCGTGACGCTCCGTATGGAAGGTCACGCGGTGCACGACGATGCGTTCTACGTGCCGAAGGTGATGTTCGAGCGCTGGGCCGCGAGCGATCCGATCGAGCGCTTCCACACCTGGCTGGTCGAGCACGCCGGGATGACCGACGAGGAGGAGGATCACATCTCGTCGAGCGTAAAGAAGGTGCTGAACGATTCGCTCGAGAAGGCGGAGGCATCACCTCAGCCCGATCCCGCGAGGCTGCTGGAGGGCGTGTACGCAGCGCCCGAGGACCTCGAGACGCCGCACCACAAGTAGCCATGGCCGAGATGACGTATCTGCAAGCGATCTCCGACGCGCTCCGCACGGAGATGCGCCGCGACGAGCGCGTGTTCGTGATCGGCGAGGACGTCGGCGTCTACGGCGGCGCGTTCAAGGTGACGCTCGGCCTGCAGGAGGAGTTCGGGCCGTGGCGCGTGATCGACGCGCCGCTCGCCGAGACGGCGATCGTCGGCGGCGCGACGGGCGCGGCGATCATGGGCATGCGCCCGGTCGCGGAGATGCAGTTCGCCGACTTCGTCTCGTGCGCGTGGGACCACCTGGTCACGATCGCGGCGAAGCAGCACTGGCGCGTCGGCACGGCGGTGCCGATCGTGCTCCGTCTCCCGTCGGGCGGAGGCTTCTCGGGCGGCCCGTTTCACTCGCAGAACCCCGAGTCGTCGTTCGCGCACATCCCCGGCCTCAAGTGCGTGTGCCCGGCGACGCCGGAGGACGCGAAGGGGCTCTTGATCAGCGCGATCGAGGATCCGAACCCGGTGCTCTTCTTCGAGCACAAGCACCTCTACCGCCGCATCAAGGCGGAGGTGCCGGAAGGGCGCTACACGACGCCGATCGGCAAAGCCCGCACGCACCGGGAGGGCACCGACATCTCGGTGATCACCTGGGGCGCGATGGTCTACACGGCCGCGGAGGCGGCACAGCAGCTCGAAGCCGACGGTGTCTCGGTCGAGATCGTCGACCTGCGCACGGTCATGCCGTGGGACAAGGCGGCGGTGCTCGAGTCGGTGCGCAAGACGTCGAAGGTGCTCGTCCTCCACGAGGACACGCGCACGGGCGGCTTCGGCGGCGAGATCGCCGCGACGGTCGCGGAGGAGGCGTTCGAGGATCTCGACGCTCCGGTGCGCCGGATCGCTGCGCCCGACACGCCTGTGCCGTTCGCGCCGCCGCTCGAGAAGGCCTTCATTCCGCAGGTCGAGGACGTCGTGAAGGGTCTTCGCGAGCTCGCGGAGTATTAGGAAAGGACGTTATGGCCACGGAGACCGCAACCGACGTCGTGATGCCGCAGATGGGCGTGTCCGTTTCCGAGGGGACGGTCACCCGCTGGCTCAAGCAGGAGGGCGAGCACATCGAGGCCGACGAGCCGCTCCTCGAGATCTCGACCGACAAGGTCGACACCGAGGTGCCGAGCCCGGCGACCGGAACCGTGACGCAGATCCTCGTGCAGGAAGGCGAGACGGTCGAAGTCGGGACGAAGCTCGCGCAGATCGGCGGAGCAGTCGGCGCACCCGCAGCGGAAGCGCCGCCGGAGCCGCCCGCCGCGCCCGCACCCGTCGCCGCGCCGCCCGCCGAGGCGCCACCCGAGCCGCAGGCAGCCCCGGCGCCGCCGGCACCGACGCCCGCGGCAGCAGCAGCGAGTGAGAACGGCAACCGCTTCGTCTCCCCGGTCGTCGCACGCATCGCCGCCGAGCACGGCGTCGACCCGACCCAGATCGCCGGCACGGGCCGCGGCGGCCGCGTGACGAAACAAGACATCCTGGGCTTCATCGAATCGGGGGCGCCCGCTCCGCCTGCGGCACCGCCGCAAGTGCCGGCTCCAGCTCCACCGGCCGCGCCGCCCGTTGAGCAGGCCGTCACCCCGACGCCGCCCGCACCCGCCCCGCCCGCACCTGCACCTGAACCGCCCGTGCTCCAGCCGCAGGCGGCCGGAGAGAGCCTCGAGCCCGTCAGCGCGATGCGCCGCGGCATCGCGGAGCACATGCGCCGTTCCCTCGACACCTCCGCGCATGTCACGAGCGCGATCGAGGTCGACATGTCGAGAGTCGTCGGCGCACGTGAGCGGCTGAAGAAGGAGTACGAGGCCGCGTACGGTGTCAACCCGACGTATCTCGCGTTCGTCGCGCGCGCGACGGTGCAGACGATGCCGAGTCATCCGTACGTGAACGGCGAGCTGCGCGGCGACTCGATCGTCACGCGCAACTACGTCAACCTCGGCATCGCAGTCGAGCTCGCGGATGGCAAGGGCCTCATCGTCCCCGTGCTGAAGAACGCCGAGACGATGAACCTCCTCGGCCTCGCGAAGGGCATCGCCGACATCGCCCGCAAGGCGCGCGACAAGCAGCTGCTGCCCGACGATGTGCAGGGCGGAACCTTCACGATCACGAATCCCGGCGGCTACGGCACGTTCCACGGCACGCCGGTGATCAGCCAGCCGCAGGCCGCCATCCTCGGCACCTATGCGCTCGTGAAGCGGCCGTGGGTCGTGCAGGACTCGCTCGGCAAAGACGTGATCGCGATCCGGCCGCTGATGAACATCACGCTGACCTACGACCACCGGCTCGTCGACGGCGCCTACGCCGGCCGCTTCCTCAAGGAGCTGCGCGAGCGGCTCGAGGCGTGGGAAGGCGACGGCGGCTAGTCGTGAATAGGGGCGGCTATGTCATGCAGCTCGGCATGATCCCGTACCGAGAGGCGTGGGAGCTCCAGCGCTCGCTCGCGGGCGCCGTCTCGCAGGGAGCGGTGCCCGACACCATCCTCCTGCTCGAGCACCCGCCGGTCGTCACGCTCGGCCGCCGCACCGACGAGGGCGCGGAGCTGCACGTGCCGGAACATGCCGACGTCGAGGTCGTCGAGACGAACCGCGGCGGCAAGTCGACCTTCCACGGGCCGGGGCAGCTCGTCTGCTACCCGATTCTCGACCTGAAGCGGCACGGCCGCGACGTGAAGCTGTATGTGCGCAATCTCGAGGAGGCACTGATCAAGACGCTCGCGCCGTTCGGATTGACGGGCGAGCGCATCGACGAGCTCACCGGCGTCTGGCTGACGCGGCCGCCTCGCAAGATCGCGTCGATCGGCGTGCACGTGTCGCGGTGGGTGACGACGCACGGGTACGCGCTCAACGTCGATCTCGACCCGGCGCCGTTCACGGAGTGGATCACGGCGTGCGGGCTCGAGGACGCGATGTTCACGACGATTGCGCGTGAGGCGGGCCGCCCGGTGACGGTCGATGAGGTTCGCCCGCACGCGGTCGCCGCCCTCGAGGAGGTCTTCGAGCTCGAGCTCGAGGAGCTTCCCGCCGAGGACGGCATGGGCCTCTGGGCTCAGCCGGTGCACGCACAGCTTTCACACCGATGAGCGAAGAGGCCGCGCGGATCTACGACGGGATCGCCGAGGAGCTCGACAAGGCGGCCGCCCACGCGCGCCGCACCGCCGAGCACTTCCGCGACGGCGAGATCCCGCGCGCGACCGCCCACGCCTGGGCGACGCAGGGCCATGTGCACGAGGCGCAGCGGCGGCTCGAAGAGCAGTCGCGCGACCACGCCTCCCGCTCGCATCCCTGATCCCCGGCTGATCCCGGCACGAAGTCGTTGCAAAGTCGTGACGGAGCCGTGATCCGTGACTGTCACCGCGTGTCCGGGCACCGGACCTGGCCGGAGGAGCCACCACTACACTGACGCTGTGGAACGCTCGCTTCCCGTCGCCGAGAGGCCGCGCCGGCCCGAGTGGATGAAGGTGCGCGCGCCGTCGCAGGACGGGCAGTACTTCGACGTGCAGAAGCTCCTCCACGGGCTGCAGCTGCACACGATCTGCGAAGAGGCG
>JBGPLW010000275.1:0-4079 GCA_041486645.1 Gaiellaceae bacterium
CACCTGATCGAGCTGCGCTCCGGGCCGGAGGGCCATCCGTCGTACCGCGCCGTCGCGCACGAGATGCGCCGCGCGATAGCGGATGTTCACCCGAACGTCGCGGCCGCGATGACGTTCGTCGACGACTCGACGGAGGAGCGGCTCGAGCGCCTCCTCAGCGAGATGCGGAACGAGTCGCGCTCGGCGTAGCGCGGGCGGTCCGCGAGTCTCGTCGAGGCGCTCAGGCGATGCCTCGTGCGGCCCAGGCAAAGGCTCTCAGCGTAAAGGGCGCTTCTGGCAGCAGGTGGCGGCAGCGCTCGCGGAGTGCTGACAGGCCAGTTTCGCCAAGAGCTTGTGCGTAGGCTCCTGCCGGTCCCACACCAAGAGTGAACGGTGCCCACCACTCGTCGAAGCTCGCGTAATCGACAGACGCGGAAAGCGCGGCTTCTTCAACGCGCCGTAGCCCCGCCGCCTCGAACAACTCGGAGAGATGACCTGCACGCGCACCGGCCAGGCCAGATTCGTCCTCTGCGCCACTATCGAGCTCGCGAGCCGCCTGCCAGAACGCAGAGATAGGGGCCCGCTCACCCGCAAAATCCCACACGCACGCCGCGACAACGCCGCCCGCACGGGTCACTCGAGCCATTTCCGCGAGCCCGGCAACCGGATCGCTCATGAAGTGCACGACGAGCTGCGCGAGCGTCGCGTCGAACGTGCCGTCGGGGTAGGGCAACTCCTCCGCAGTAGAGAGCCGAACATCGACACCGGGATGCCGCGCGCGTGCTGCAGCAATGAACGACTCCGACGGGTCGACCGCCGCCACCGCGTCCGGCCCGAGCCGCCGGACGAGCTCGGCCGTCAGTGCGCCCGGCCCGCAGCCGACGTCGAGCACTGCCTGTCCGGCATGCACGCCCCCGAGGTCGGCAAGCCCGGGCGCCAGCCGTGCCGAATACCGCCCCATGTAGCGGTCATAAGCATCCGCGGCGACATCGAAGCTCACGCGCCGACCCTAGGTCACCGACCGGTCTAGGCAAAGGCCGCGAGCGCAAACGCGCTACCTGGCAGGCGAAGTAGTCGCGCACTGGCCCGGCATCGCCTGAGGTTCGGTGCGTAGTTCTAACCTCGGGGCTGCGCTCGCTACGTCAGCGGTCTGAGCACGACCGTACCGGCGCCGCGGTCGCCCCACGTCTGGCGCGTGACGATCCAGGTGTCGTTCGGGTGCAACCGGTACGGCGCGTTCAGCCTCACCGACACGCCGACCTTCTCGTTCTTCACGACGAACGTGCCGCACGGCGCCCACGGCTTCCCGTTCCGGACGAGGAACACCTCGTAATAGCCCTTCGGCGGCAGCTTCGGCAGGCCGAGCGCCGCGAGCTCCATCGGCCAGTTGCCCGCCGGATCGACCGCCTCGACGCGGAGCGACGCCTCCGCGCGCGGTGCCGCCGCTGTGCCCTGCAGCTTCAGGAGCCGTCCGCCGACCTTGTTGTCGTTGCCCGTGATGTACCCGACGAGGAACGCGAGCAGCAGCACGACGATCGCCGCAGCAAGGAGCGCAACGCGGCGCTGCACGTGCCGGCGAGACGCGCGGCCGCCGAGGGTCATCGCGAGCGTCGGCCCCGCCTCCATCTGCGGCGTCAGCTCGGGCGGCGGCCCTGCGACGATGAGCATGTCGTGGACGCGGCGGAGGCGCTCGCGCTCCCCCTCCTCTGCGTCGGCCACGATCTCGTCGAAGTTCGGATCAGGGCTCACGCAAGCTCTCCTTCGAGGACGTCGGACAAATGGGACAGTGCGCTGCGCGTGCGCGTCTTCACGGTGCCGAGCGGAATGTTGAGGTAGTCCGCGACCTCGCTCTGCGACATGCCGCTCCAGTAGGCCAGCTCGACGACCTCCCGTTCCTTGTCGGGCAACTCCTCGAGCGCGCGATGGACGCGCCACGCGACGAATGACGCCTCCGCCTGGTCGGCGGGGCCCGGCTCTCCCGATGCAAGGTCGGGAGCCTCCATCGGCGGCTCATTGCGCGCGCGCAGCCGGTCGACGATCGCATTCCGCGCAACCGCGTAGAGCCACGGTGCCGCGGGGCCGCGCTCGGGCCGGTAGCTCGCAGCCGACCGCCAGACCGCGGCAAAGGTCTCCTGCACCGCATCCTCCGCGCGCTGCCGGTCGCGCAGCCGCCGCAGCGCGATGCCGTAGACCGAGCGCACGTAACGCTGGTAGAGGGCCTCGAACGCGACCCGGTCGCGTTCCGCGACCCGGACGAGGAGGTCTGCGTCTGTCGCGTCGGTCGAAGGCTCCGGGGAGGAGGCTGCCTTCGGCACGGCGCGCAGGCGCGCAGGGGTGTCGAGCGCCAGCTCCATCTCTCGTCTGTCTCTACGAGCCACGGCACATAACGGATTGGGGAAACCGAGTCATAGCAGCGTTTGACCGAACCTTTGCGTCCACCGGGGATCCGGCGTACGCCGGATCCGAATCACCTAGGTCTACCGGACAAGGGGATCCCTGTGTCGAGTAGCCGAGTACAGACGATCGTAAGGCGTAGGTAACGCCCGCACCTCTTTCGGATCCCGTGACGTTCCATTCGCGAGCCCAGAGGATGAGGAGTCCCAATGAAACGCATTCTGCTGCTCTCGGTAGCGCTGCTTTCGACACTCGTCGTCGCGGCGTCCGCCGGAGCTGACACCAAGACAGTCCAGATCACGAAGAGCGGTTTCACGCCGAGCGCGACGGCCATCATGGTCGGCGACTCTGTGACGTGGCACAACGCCGACGCCGTGAGCCATCAGGTCGTCGCGAACGACGGCACATTCGCGTCGCCCGTGCTCAAGACCGGCGAGAACTTCACGTTCACCTTCGCCAAGGCGGTCAAGACGACGTATCACGACTCGTTCGCGACATCGCACAAGGGCACCGTCACCGTGACAGCGCCGGCCGGGACCGTCACGCTGACAACCTCGTCGACGACCGTGACGTATGGCGACAACACGACCGTGTCGGGCGTCGTCTCGAACCAGCTCATCAGCGAGCCGGTGACGCTGACCTCTCAGCCGTACGGCAAGGGGACGCAGTCGCTCGCCAGCACGACGACGCAGACGAACGGCGCGTTCTCGTTCGGCGTGTCGCCGACGATTCAGACGTCCTATCAGGCGCACTGGAAGACGGCGAACAGTCCGTCCGTGACGATCAACGTCCGCCCGCGCGTCGGGTTCGGCCGCAGCGGCAATCTCTTCGTCGCCAAGGTGACGTCCGATCTCGCGTACGCGGGCCGCTACGTCTGGGTCCAGCGCAAGGCGCCGCTCGGTAGCTTCCGCAACGTCAAGCAGATCTACCTCGGTGCGAATTCGCGTGCGGTGTTCAGCGCGCGGCTGCCGAAGGGTCACTCGATCCTGCGCCTCGTCCTTCCGGACAGCCAGGCCGGAGTTGGCTACCTCGGAAGCGCGAGCCGCATGATCCCGATCACGCGGTAACGAGGGAACGGACGGGGGGACACACTGAAGTGTGCCCCCCCGACTCCTTCAGCTGCGCGGGTTTACCCGCGCGCCTCTGCGTATCTGCGTGCGACTTCGTCCCAGTTGACGACGTTCCACCAGGCCTCGAGATAGGCCGGGCGCTTGTTCTGGTAGTTGAGGTAGTACGCGTGCTCCCAGACGTCGATGCCGAGGATCGGCACGTCACTCTGCATCACCGGCGAGTCCTGGTTCGCAGTCGAATACACGGACAGCCCGGTGCCGTCCCAAACGAGCCACGTCCAGCCCGAGCCGAACCGCTTCACGCCACCGTCGTTCACGGCCGCCTTCAGCTCGTTGACGCCGCCGAAGGTGTCGGTGATCGCCGCAGCGAGGTCGCCCGTCGGCTCGCCGCCGCCGCTCGGGCCCATGATCTCCCAGAAGAGCGAGTGGTTCGCGTGGCCGCCGGCGTTGTTGCGGACAGCGGTGCGCTTCTCCTCGGGGATGGCGTCGAGGCTTGCGAGCACCGACTCGACCGAGGCGTCCGCCCACTCGGTCCCTGCGAGCGCGGCGTTTGCGTTGTCGACGTAGGCCTTGTGGTGCAGGTCGTGGTGGATGCGCATCGTCTCTGCGCCGATGTGCGGTTCGAGCGCGTCGTAG
>JBGPLW010000276.1:0-4046 GCA_041486645.1 Gaiellaceae bacterium
AGGCAGAAGAGAAGGAGCGGCGCCGCGAGCGACCAGCCGAGCGGTCGCAGCAGCCATGCGTACAAGGCGAAGCCGGCGATTGCCCACGCCGCGAGGAAGAGCGGCCACGGCAGTTGCGCGAGCGGCCAGATCAGTTGCGCGAAGGCGGGGGAGTAGAGGTACGCGTCCGCGGTGTTTGGCGGCAGGCCGTACAGCGGCGAGTGGTGCCACGCGAGCCAGTAGGCGTGCGCGTCGAAGCCGAGCGCGGTCCGCCAGCCGACGATCGCGACCGATGCGTAGAGGCCGCCGAGGAACCACAGCAGGAGCAGAAGGCGCTCGCGCTCGTGTGCGCGTCGCTTCATGCCCGACGGCAGCGGCTGCTGATAGTCGAGCGCGGCGCTCAAGGCTTCCACGACGGTGTTGCGGGGCGGCGACCCACCCGGGTCTTATCGGCAGCGGCTCACTCGATCCTGAAGCCCGCCTCTGAGGGGCGCGCCCGCCGTCGAGCTCACAGTTACGTCCGTGCGCGCTCCTCTTCTACCGTCCGCTCGGCCGCCGGCAGAGCCTCGAGGCGTTCGTCGGGAATCGGCTCTCCACTCTCGATCGAGAGGCCGTAGGTTCCGGCTGCGAGGCGTTCCTCGGCTCGTTCGACTGCGGCGAGTTGATCGCGCAGATCGTCTTGCAAGCCCTCGTCGAGCGCATCCTGGTAGAGATCGGAGGCGAGATTCGCCGGGTCGGACTCGCCCGCCTGCTCGCCGTCGTCCTGGTGCGTGAGCCCGGCAAGCGCCCGTCTGATCCGCTCGCGCTCGGCGGCGAGTAGCTCGCGTGTCCGGTCGGCGTCCATCAGTTCAGCTTACGCCGAGGGCGAAGGTTGCGCTCCTTCGCGAACCACGGGAGCGGCACGAGCTCGACCTCCGAGGCCGCGAGCGTGGGCGTCCCCTTGGGCACGAGTG
The DNA here is from genome assembly GCA_041486645.1 of Gaiellaceae bacterium. Classification (GTDB taxonomy): domain Bacteria; phylum Actinomycetota; class Thermoleophilia; order Gaiellales; family Gaiellaceae; genus Palsa-739. The sequence continues at coordinate 933 of JBGPLW010000276.1, forward strand.
CGGTGACGACCGGCTTCCGGTCGCTGCGCCGCCGCAGCGCGCTCGGCGGCCGCTCGAGCAGGTGTTTCTCGCCCCACTCGCGCAACGCGTTGAGCGGCACGTTCAGCTCGCGCCCCTTCGCAGTGAGCCTGTACTCGAATCGCTCCGGCCGCTCGCTGTAGCGCACCCGGTCGAAGACGCCGGCGTCGACGAGCCGGTTGAGGCGGTCGGTGAGGACGTTGCGTGCTACTCCGAGACTCTCCTGGAACTGGTCGAAGCGGGTGAGGCCGAAGAACGCGTCGCGCACGATCAGCAGCGTCCAGCGCTCGCCGATGAGCTCGAGCGACTTGGCGACACCGCAGTACTGGCCTTCGTAGTCCCGGTTCAGCACGTCATCCATCATAGCCCAGTGAGTTGCGTGAAGCAACTCACTTGTGTCATAGTCGCGGCATGCAAACGCGAGCCCGCCCCGGTGTCGTCCTCGCGATCGTCTGCACAGGCATCGTCCTCGCGACGCTCGACCTCTTCATCGTCAACATCGCGTTCCCGGCGCTCCAGCGCGGCTTCGGCGGCGCGAAGCTCTCGAGCCTCTCGTGGGTCCTGAACGCGTACGCGATCGTCGTCGCCGCGCTTCTCGTGCCGGCCGGACGGCTCGCCGATCGATCGAGCCGCAAGGGCGGCTTCCTGCTCGGCGTGCTCGTGTTCACCGCGGCGTCTGCCGTGTGCGCGGCCGCAAACAGCGTCGTGCTGCTCGTTGCCGCGCGGGTCGTCCAGGCCGCGGGTGCTGCGCTCCTCATCCCGTGCTCGCTCGGTCTCCTTCTCGCTGCGTATCCGCCGGAGCGCCGAGCGGGTGCGGTGCGGATCTGGGCCGCCATGTCGGGGATCGCCGCTGCGGTCGGGCCGGTACTCGGCGGCGTTCTCGTCAGCGCGAGCTGGCGCTGGATCTTTCTCGTCAACGTGCCGGTCGGTGTCGTGGCGCTCATTGCCGGCCAGCGCTGGCTTCCGTCGCCGCCGCGCGAGCGCGAGCCGCTGCCGGATCTCGCCGGCTCGGTCGTGTTCGCCGCGGGGTGGGCGGCCGTGACGCTTGCACTCGTCGAGGCGCCGACGTGGGGATGGGGCAGCGGCCGCACCCTTGGCGCGCTCGCCGGCGGGCTTGTGCTCGTCGCGCTCTTCGTCCGGCGTTCGTCGCGACATGCGAGTCCCGTGCTCGAGCTCGGCTTGCTGCGCGTGCGTGCGTTCGCCGTGTCGGTCGGTGCGATGTTCGTCTTCAGCGCAGCGTTCGCCGGGATGCTGCTGTCGGTCGTCGTCTGGGCGCAGGCCGCGTGGGGCTGGTCGGCGCTGAAGACAGGCCTCGCGTTCGCGCCAGGCCCGCTGATGGTGCCGATCTTCGCGGTCGGTGCAGGCAGGCTCGTCGGGCACGTCGGCGCCGGCCCGGTCGCAGCCGCGGGTGGGCTCGTATACGCCGCGGGCGCGTCGATCTGGGTGATGCGCATCGGCCTGCATCCGAACTACGCGGGTGCGATGCTCCCTGGTGCGCTCCTCACGGGCACCGGTGTCGGGCTCACGCTGCCGACCTGGACGGCCGCGGCAGCGTCGTCGCTGCCCGCGCATCGTTTCGCAACGGGCTCCGCTGTGATCAACATGTCGCGGCAGGTCGGCTACACCGTCGGCGTCGGCATCCTCATCGCCGTCCTCGGCAAGCCCGTCGGGAGCACCGCGCTGCTGCACGCATACCGCCACGGCTGGGAGGTGATCGGCGGGCTCGCGTTCGCGTCGGGCGTCGTGTCGCTCTTCCTCTCGAGCCGACGCCGGCCCGCGAGCGTGCGAGAGCTCGCTTCTGCATGAGCGACTGAGTGGGCGCGGCTGGGATCGAAGGAGACCGAGCGGTGATGCACTACGTACCGCTCGGACCGACACGTTCCGTCGGCATCGGCGACGCTGACGGGGCCTCGATCACGTAGGGGCGGTTGTCGGTAGGGGTGCAGGTGCGCCCGCTCGCGGCGCGAGCGGGCGCATTCCTGTTCTTGGTGGGTCAGTGGCCGGGCGGGGGGCCGGGCGGGCCGAGGATCTCGAACCCGTTTCGCTTCGCGATCGGGGCGAGCCGCGCCATGTCCGGGTGACCTTCGAGCGGCGGCGGCACGACCCGTTCGGGGGCCGGCTCGCCGACCTCCCGGAGGAATCCCTCGAATTGCATCGGAGCGAAGCCGACGAGCGCCTTCGCTCCGCCTGCCTCTGCGTAAAAGGTGTGGGGCACGTCCTTGGGGCCGAACGCAAAGGAGCCGGCCTTCAGGGACAGTTGCGTGTCCGCGACCCAGAAGGTCATTGCGCCCTCGAGGACGTAGAACCACTCGTCCTCCTCGGGATGGACGTGCCAGGGCGAGCCGATGCCCGCCGGCGCGACGATCTCGATCAGACCGTACTGCCCGGCCGTGTCGTTGCCGCTGATCTTGATCGTCTGGAGCATGCCGAGCAGCCAGAACGCCTCGCCTTCGTTCTCGTCCAACGCGTATCCGAGCTGTGCTCGCTCGGCAGAGATGGTGGCCATGCGCACTCCCTTCCCTGTGGTTTGATATGCTCCGCAACAGTCCATGAAGAAACAGTTGCATAGCGAACTATCTCACGAGGAACTATCCTTGTCAAGCCCCTCGCCCGAGCGGCTCCGCGGCTGGCGCCTCTTCATGGAGAGTGCGCTCGCGCTGATGGATCTGCTCGATACCGAACTCGAGCGCGCCGCGGGGATCCCGCAGCGCTGGTATGACGTCCTCGTCCACCTCGAGGAGTCGCCTGAGGGCATCCCGATGAACGAGCTCGCGGAACGGATCCTCTACAGCAAGAGCGGCTTCACCCGTGTCGTCGACCGGATGGAGGAGGCGGGGCTCGTCCGCCGCGTCCGCCTCGAGCACGATCGGCGCTCGATCCTCGTCGTCCTCACAGACAAGGGTAACGAGACGATGGAACACGCCCGCCGCCACCACCGCGACGGAATCGAACGCCACTTCTCACAGCACCTCACCGACGCCGACATCAAAGCGCTCACCCGCGCGCTCGAAAAGCTGAGCGCACACGCACGCCCGCTCCGCCCCGGCCGCATCCGCGGCTGACACGAGCTAGTGGGCGCGGCTGGGATCGAACCAG
>JBGPLW010000277.1:0-4044 GCA_041486645.1 Gaiellaceae bacterium
ATCGAGCCGGTGCTCGTCGGGCTCGACGATCCCGCCTGGAGCGCCGTCGACTTCTACGGCGCGTTGCACGTGCCGGCCGTGCGTATCCGCTCGCCGCGCGACATCGACCCCTTGCTTCTCGCACGTCTCGTTCGCGAGCTTCGCGCCGACGTCGTGCACACCCACCTCGTGCATGCCGATGTCTACGGCGGCGTCGCGGCGAAGCTGCGCGGTTTGCCGCTTGTCTCGACGAAGCACAACGACGATCCGTTCCGTCGCGGCCCCTTCAGGTACGTCGAGCGCAGTCTCTCGCGGCTCGCGGACGGCGTGATCGCGATCACGGACTCGCTGCGCCGCTTCACGATCGAGGAGGTCGGCGTCCCGGCCTCGAAGGTCGAGACGATCCACTACGGGCTCGACGAGCTCCCGGAGCCGTGGGGCGTCAACGCGCCGGACGAGGTTCCTGAGGGCGCGCGCGTCATCCTCGCGGTGTCGCGCCTGACGGCGCAGAAGGGAATCGACATCGCGATTCGCGCGCTGCCGTCGCTTCCGAGCGACGTCGTGCTCGTCGTCCTCGGCGAGGGCCCCGATCGAGAGTCGCTCGAGCGGCTGGCACGCGAGCTCGGCGTCGAGCGCCGCGTCTTCCTGCTCGGCCGCGTCCCCGACGTCGCCGCCTGGCTCCGTCGCGCGGAGGTCTTCGTCCACCCCGCGCGCTGGGAGGGCTTCGGCCTCGCGGTGCTCGAGGCGATGCTCGCCGGCCTGCCGGTCGTCGCGACGAACGTCAGCTCGCTGCCCGAGCTCGTCGTCGACGGAGAGACCGGGTTTCTCGTCGTGGCGAACGACGCGCCGGCCCTGGCAGCCGCGGTGTCGGCGGCGCTCGCGCGGCGCGACCTCGGCCCGGCCGGACGCGCGCGCGCACACTCCGAGTTCTCGGTCGCGCGAATGGCGGATCGAACAGCCGAGCTCTACGCCTCGATTCTCAGCTCGAAGAGCTGACCTTCAGGCTGCGCGCTCGAGCGCACCCTGGTAGAGCAGCTCGGTTCTCTCGGTGCAGAACGTCTGAAGAAAACTCGAGAGCGCGCGGCGCCGTCCCGCTTCGCCCATCTCGCGTGCGAGCTCGAGGTTTCCGGCCAGGCGCACGATCGCGTCGCGCAGCGGCTCGGCCTCGCCCGGCGGGACGAGCAGTCCCGTCTCGCCGTCGCGCACGAGCTCGCCGAGGCCGCCGATCGCGGCGGCTATCACCGGGCGCGAGCGCTCCATCGCTTCGAGCGCGACCATGCCGAAGCCCTCGCCCATCGACGGCACGACGACGACGGCCGCGTGCTCGATCGCCGCCTGGATCGGCGAGACGTGGCCGAGGAAGCGGATCGAGTCGAGCACGCCGAGCTCGCGCCCGAGCGCCTTGAGGGCCGGCTCGAGCGGGCCGCGGCCGGCGATCTCGAGCTCGAGATCGGGCAGTTCGCGTTTCGCCTCGGCGAACGCGCGCAGCAGCACGATGTGGCCCTTGATCGGGATCAGCCGCCCGACGCACAGGAGGCGCGGCACGCCGTCGGTGTACGGCTTCGGCTCGCCGTCCGGGTCGATCCCGTAGTGGACGATCTCGAAGCTGTCGTCGTCGAAGCCCTCGACGTCCTCGAGATACCGCGCGAGCCCGCGCGAAATGGCGATGTGGACGTGCGCGAGACTTGCGAACGCGCGGTCGGCAAGGCCGAAGTACGGCGCCTCCCGGAACTCGTTGAAGCCGTGCTTCGTCGAGAAGCGGAGCGGCACGCCTGCGACCGTCCCGGCGAGCAGCCCGTACGCATCGGCGTGCACGAGATGCGTGTGCAGGATCGCCGGGCGCACGCGCATGAGATACGCGGTCAGCCGCACAAACGCGATCGGGTCGAAGTCGGCGCGGAGCGGGATCGCGTCGAGCGGCACACCGCGCGCGCGCAGCGCCCGCGCGAAGTCCCAGGCGCCCGGCTCGTTCTCGTGGAGCATCAGCATCCGCACGTCCCACCCGCGCTCGCGCAGCCGCGGCAGCAGCGAGAGCAGGTGCGCCTCGGAGCCGGAGATGCCGGCCACCTTCTGGAGATGCAGGACGGTGTCGGGCTTCATCCGCGTTCAATGGTAGCGAGGAGCGCGTCGGCCCAGTGCCCGACCGAGTGGTTGGCCGCGACGAGCCCGCGCAGCTCGGGGCGCCGGCGGCGGTCAAGCGAGCGGAGACGGGCGCCGAGGCTCTCGGGATCGTTGCGCTCGAAGCGCAGCTCGTCGGGTAGAAGGTCGTCGAACACGGGATTCGAGGCGAGCACCGGCAGGCACGACGCCGCCGCCTCGTAGACGACCTTGTCCGGCGCGCCCGCCCGCATGTTGTTCACGAGGACGTGGCTGTGCGCGAAGAGCTCCGGCACCTGCGCGCGTGCCACGGGCCCGCCGAGCTCGCCGTCGACGCCGAGGTCGCGCGCGAGCGCGGCGAGGCTTCGCTTGTACTCCTCGAACGTCGCGTCGGAGCCGTGCGACTCGACGCGGGCACCGGCGAGCGCCGCGCCGCGGAGGATCGTCTCGAGGCCTTTCGCCGGTGAGTAGCGTCCGAGCACGAGCACGCGCAGTTGCTCGTCGGACGGCGCTTCTGAGCACGAGAACTCGCCGACGTCGATCCCATGGCCGATGCCGCGCACCTTGCGGGAGCGCAGCGGAAACGACCGCTCGTCGACGGACACGATCGCGGTGCAGACCTTCTCGGCCGCACGGACAACCGCGTGCGCTTTCCAGTGCGTGTACCACAGGACGAGCGGAATGCCTCGGGGCCGCACGAGCGGGGCGGCGAGGACGGCGTAGAGCGGAACCATGTGTGCGACGACACCGAGCGGGCGCGGGCGCAGCTCCCGCGCGAGAGCGCGCTCGAACCTCGCTCCGCGCTGCAACTGTGTCGGAGCGCCGAACTCGTGCACACGCACGTTCGCGGGCACCGCGCCGGGCACGGCGGTGTCGCACAGCACGACGAGCTCGTCGACGCGCTCCGCGAGCGCGTGCACCATCGGCACGGTCGCGGCCAGCACCGGATCGTCCGGGTCGAGCTTCTGGGTCGCGAAGACGAGGCGGCGCATCAGAAGAAGTCGAGATCGCCGAGGGTGAACGACCACGCGTCCCGCCGCTTCGGGAGCTCGGGTGCCGTGTCGGTGAGCCGCTTGCCGATGAAGCGGATCGTGCGCGGCGTCGGCACGAAGCCGGCAGCGAGATAGCGGCGCTCTTCACCCGGATTGACGAGCGCAACGGCGAGGTCGGCATCGGCTGCGCGCGCGGCGTGGCGCAAGATGGCGGCACCGCCGACGGCCTCGCAGATCACCGCCGAGGAGAAGCCGTGCCAGACGGCGTGGGTGACAACGGCCCAGCCGCCGTCGTGGTCGATCCGCACGTACGGCCGCGGCGAGTCCGCGTAGCGCCAGTTCAGGTACTCGGGATCGCGGACGAGGTGATGACCGTCGTACGAGACGCGCTCGGAGAACGCCTGCACGCCGGGCCGGCCGCGGAGCGAGCCCTCGCCGCGCTTGCGCAGCCGCTTCGGCCGCGCCCAGATGCGGAGCGACGTCACGTCCTCCCAGCCGAGCTTGCCGACGAGGATCGGCCCCGCGAGAGGATTCGTGAAGCCGAGCGTCCAGGATGCGCCCGCCGCCGCGGCCTCCTGCTCGTTCCCCAGCTCGAGCGTCGAGAAGACGCCCCGGCCGCGGGCGGCCGGCGTCGTCACGGCGTGCACGGCGAATGCCGCGAGCCCCTGGCTCATGCGCGCAAACGACATGGCGAGCGCCCCGAGCGGCGTTCCGTCGTCGTCGCGCGCCTCGTTCAGGATCCGCGGCCCGGCCGGGTTGCGGTCGAACCACCAGTCGAACTCGGCCGGCGTCATCGCCTCGCCGTAGGTCTCCTGCATCAGCGCGAGTAACTCGTCGCGCTGCGCGGGCTCGACGATCATGCCCGCTCCCGGCGCCGGCAAAGCCGGCGCCTCCGCTCTCTGGCGAGCTCCGTCGAGCCTACGCTCACTTCGACGACGTGCCGAGGGCGGCGTTGAAGACGCGCCGTGCGCGCGTG
>JBGPLW010000278.1:0-3967 GCA_041486645.1 Gaiellaceae bacterium
CGCCTTGTCGCCGCGGCGCGTGCGCGACACGGTCATGTTTGCGATGTTCACGCCGGCCTCGCCGAAGAGCGTGCCGACGCGTCCGATCACGCCCGGCACGTCGTCGTAACGGAAGAGGACGAGGATCGGCGCCAGCTCGAGATCGAGGTCGAAGCCGAGCGCGCGTACGAGCCACTGTCTGTTGTCGCTGCCGATGAGCGTGCCCGCGACGCGCGTCTCGTCGTCGCCGTTGCGGATCTCCACACGCACAAGGTTCGTGTAGTCGCGCGCGGACTGCGAACGCTCCTCCTTCACTTCGATGCCACGCTCGCGCGCAATGAGCGGCGCGTTGACGTAGTTGACGGGCCGGTCGGCGCGTCCCTCGAAGAGCCCGTTCAGCGCGGCCACGGTGAGCACGCGCGTGTCGTAGTCGGCGAGGCCGCCGTACGTCGTCACCGTCACCTCTTCGGCCCGGCCCCCGGTCAGCTCCATCGCGATACGGCCGAGCTTCGACGCGAGCGGGATGTACGGCCCGAGCGCCTCGAGCTCCTCGGCGCCGATCACGGGGATGTTCACGGCGTTCGTGACGAGCCCACCGCCGAGCGCCGCGACGACCTGCTCCGCGACGATTACGCCCGCACGATCCTGCGCCTCGTCCGTCGACGCCGCGAGGTGCGGCGTGACCACGACGTTGTCGAGCCCGAGCAGCGGCCCGGTGTACGGCTCCTCGGAGAAGACGTCGAGTGCGGCGCCCGCAACCTTGCCGCTCTGGAGGGCTGCCACGAGTGCGTCTTCGTCGACGAGCTCCCCCCGCGCCGCATTGACGATGCGCACACCGTCGCGCATGCCGGCGAACGCCGTCGCGTCGAGCGATCGGCGCGTCTCCGCCGTGAGCGGCAGGTGCAGGGTGAGGAACTCGGCGACGGCATAGACCTCCTCGGGCGTCTCGACGCGCTCGACGCCGAGCTCGCGGAAGCGGTCGGCGGCGACAAACGGGTCGTAGGCGACGACTCGCATGCCGAGGCCGCCCGCGCGCCGTGCTACCTGCTGGCCGATGCGCCCGAACCCGAGCACGCCGAGCGTCTTGCCGGCGAGCTCGACGCCGCCCCACGCTTTACGCTCCCAGCGCCCCTGTTTCAGCGCCGCGTGCGCCTGCGGAATGTTGCGGGCCAACGCGACGAGCAGTCCGATCGTGTGCTCCGCCGCGGAGACGACCGTCGACTCGGGCGCGTTCGCGACGACGATGCCGCGGCGCGTCGCCGCCTCGACATCGACGTTGTCGACGCCGACGCCTGCGCGGCCGATCACCTTCAGCTTCGACGCACGGTCGATCAGCTCCGCCGTCAGCTTCGTCGCGGAACGGACGACGATCGCGTCGTAGCGGTCGATGATCTCCGCGAGGTCGCTGTCGGCGTCGACATCGACGTCGAAGTGCTCCCGAAGGAGATCCACGCCTGCGGGCGCGATCGCCTCGCGGACGAGGACGCGCGGAGTCACGCGACAGACCCCCGCAACCAGGTTTCAACCTGGTTGCAGTCGTTCCGCAACGACTGCAACCTGACTGAAGTCAGGTTGCTCACGCGACCCGCGAGTGCTCGTAGGCCTCGAGCGCCGCCGTCACGGCCACGCCGCGCTCGACGTCGACCCCGAGATCCACGAACACGATCTCGACCGCGGCGAGCATCGACGTGATGTCGAAGACGTCGAACCAGCCGATGTGGCCGAGACGGAAGATCTTCCCGAGCAGGTCGCCTTGCCCGTTCGCGATCGTCATGCCGAAACGGTCGCGCAGCCCCCTGACGATGTCGCCCGAGTCGACGCCGGAAGGCGCGCGGACCGCAGTGACGACCGCGCTGCGATCCTCGTCGGGCGAGAAAAGCTCGAGACCCATCGCCTTCACGCCCGCCCGCGCTGCGCGGCCGAGGCGGACGTGCCGCTCGAACGCGGCCTCGAGGCCTTCCTCGAGCAGCAGGCCGAGCGCGACGTCGAGCGCGGCGACGAGCGACACCGGCGGCGTGAACGCGGCGTCGTGCTTCGCCTGGGCCTTGCGCGTCCGCTCCCAGTCGAAGTAGAAGCGCGGGGCGTTCCCGGTCGCGGCATAGGCCGCCTCGGACACGGCACATGTCCCGAGGCCCGGCGGTGTCATCAGCGCCTTCTGCGAGCCGGACACCACGACGTCGAGCCCCCACGCATCCGTCTCGCAGGGAATGGCGCCGAGGCTCGACACCGCGTCGACGACGACGAGGGCCCCCGACTCCTTCGCTGCCGCCGCGAGCGCCCGGATGTCGGAAACGACACCGGTCGAGGTCTCGGAGTGCACGATCCACACGGCTTTCGCCTCGCGCTCGCGCAGCCGCGCGCGCACGTCGTCGGGATCGGGCGTCTCGCCCCACGCGTAGCGGAGGTGGTCGACGTCCGCGCCGTAGACCGTCGTCATCGCCGCCCACCGCTCGCCGAAGCTGCCGGACGAGACGACGAGGTGCGACTCCCCCGGCGAGACGAGATTCTGCACGGCGGACTCGAACGCCCCGGTTCCCGACGAGGCGAAGAGCAGCACCTCCTGGTCGGTGCGGCACACGTCACGGAGGCGCGCGAGGCAGCGCTCGTAGATCGGCTTGAAGTCGGGGCTCCGGTGGTGCACCACCGGCTCGCCCATCGCGGCCAGCACCTGCGGCGGCACGGGAGTCGGGCCAGGGGTGAACAGATACTTCTTGGTCAAGCCCCCAGGCTAGCGGTGCGAGCGGAAGACCACGACCTGCTGGAACGTCGGCCGGTTCGTCCAGCGCATCGTGTCCGGGATGAACCCTGCGAAGCGGATCCGCTCCTTCGTCGCGTCCGCCCGCCACGCGCTCGGGTCGGGGCCCTGCGCGGCCGCGAGGTCGGCGCCGGCCGCGTCGAGCGACTGCCAGACCGAAGCCGCGCACGCTGCGAGGATCCCCTGGCCGCAGAACTTCACCGAATACGGGCTCGTCACGCGGTCGCCGAGCACCGAGCGGAGATCCTTGTCGACGTACGAGTACCAGCCGGAGCCGTACGAGCTGCCGCCGGGGTTGGCGTCGTTCGAGATCGACGCGAGCTGCTTGAGATCGTCGGTGAGGTTGCCGAGCACGGGCTGGAGGTCGGCGACCGCGAGCTTCGGCCACCAGGCGTCCATGATCGCCGCGCCCGGATCGTCGATCTTGCCGTCGCCGTTCGCGTCGAGCCGGCTGCCGTTCCAGCTCTGGAGGAGCTTGAGCATCTGCTGCGCGCGCGGGGTCGGCGGCGTGCCGAGCCGCGACAGGAGCGGCACGAGCGTCTGCCGCAGGTCCTTCGTCGCCGCCGCGTTCATCGCCGAGACGACGCTCGCCGGCGTGTGCTTCTTCGTGCCGACGTTCGTGTTGAGCAGGTCGACGCGATGCACGGCTCCGTACGACCAGTTGTCGTCGGCCGCGCCGAACGCAGCCGCCGGCTTGTTGTTCCAGTTGACGATCTGCCCGCTCTTCGGGTCGACGACGTGCGGGTGCGAGTTCGGCCCGAGCCAGCCGCGCCACTCGTACGAGCCGTTGCCGTTCGTCGGGAGGCCGGAGTTCACGTTCGGGTTGCGCAGCGGCAGCCGCCCACTCGAATACATCGCGATGTGCTTCGAGTCGGCGTAGAACCAGTTGAAGGTCAGCTCGAACGTGCTCATCGTGTCGAAGAACTGCTGCGGCGAGTGCACGCCGCCCGTCGAGAGCACCTGAAACGGGATCGCCGCGAGCAGCTCGCGCCCGCGTGTCGAGCGGTCGAGCGAGATCGCGACGCGCTTGCCGTTCGAGGTCGCGTACCCGACGACAGGGCCGTGCACGGTCGTGTGGTACGTCAGCTCGGTGTCGGGGGCGCCGTTCTGCCCCTTCAGCGTCCCGGCGTCGAAGATGCCCATGTCGCGGCACTGCCCCTTGTAGGAGTACTGCGTCGTGCCGTTGCCACAGAGCGTCTCGGCGAACTCGTCGATCACGTCGGAGCTCGCGGA
>JBGPLW010000279.1:0-3942 GCA_041486645.1 Gaiellaceae bacterium
CGCGATGTTCACGAGCGTGAAGAACCAGATCGCGGCGACTGCGACGACTGCGGCGAGCCAGTTCGTCGTGCCAACCCGTCCCCAGAAGACTCCGAGGTAGCCGGCGAACGCCACGGCGATCGCCGCATTGCCGACCCACGCCGCGATCCAGTACGCCCAGGCGGTCTGGAAGCCGACGAAGTCGCCGAATGCACGGCGCGCGAAGTAGTACGGCCCACCGGTGCGAGGATGCGCGCGGCCCAGGTTCGCGAAGACGAGCGCGAGCAGCATGGCGCCGATGCCGGTGAAGGCGAGCGACACGATGGACGCCGGCCCTGCCGTGCCGGCGAGCAGCGCCGGCAGCGTGAAGATGCCCGAGCCCACCATGTTGCCGACGACGAGCGCGGTGGCCATCCACAGTCCCATCGACCGCTTCAGCCTGCGCGGTGCGTGTGCGGATGCCGCTGCCATGACTCCTCCTTTCACACCGCTTCCGCATCGGGGTCGAGCAGCCCGGTCGGCCGGCGCTCGATCCGAAGGGTGCGCGGCACGAGCGGCGTGCGCCCGACGCGGATGTCGAGGACGCCGTGCTTGTAGGTGATGCCGATGTGTTCGAGATCCGAGTCGTCCGGGAGCCGGAAGGACTCCTCGAGGCTCTCCCGGATGCGGAAGGGCTTGCCTTCGTCGTCGGTGGTTTTCGCCTGCTCGCCGCGAACCGTCAGAACCGGCCCCAGTGCCTCGACGGTGAGCTCGTCCTCGGTGAAGTCGGCGACGTCCAGTTCGATCGTGTACTCGAACTCCTGCTCGTGCACGCGTGCGTGCTGGGGGAGCTGGTGGTATCCGACCGCTCGCATGACGGCCACGGGATCCTCCTCGATCGTTTTCTCCGCGATCACCCCTGGGACACGCCCCCGGCTCAGGGGAAGGGCTGAACGGCACGCGGGGAATTACTGAGGCGGCCGCCGGCGGCAGGAGATGAACTACTGATTGCAATCAGGCTTCGCACCGATGCCGAGACCCGTTCCCGCGGGCGACTCTGTCGGTGACGAAAGGAGATGTCGTGAACACGATCCTGCTCGCAACGGACGGCTCGCCGTCTGCGCAGGCGGCGACGACAGAGGCAATCGAGCTCGCGAAGGCAACGGGCTGGACGCTCCGCGTCCTCACGATTTGGCAGATGCCGATCCTCACAGGCTTCGGCTACGCGCCGGTCGCGTATGACCCGGAGCTCCTCGAGTTGGAGAAGGAGCACGCAGCGAAGGTCGCACGCCACGCCGTCGAGCTGGCCCGCGAGGCCGGCGTTGAGGCGACGTCCGAGGTACGCGAGGGCTATCCCTCGGCGGAGATCTGTGAGGAGGCGTCCGAGACGGGCGCGCGGCTCATCGTCATGGGCGCCCACGGCTGGGGCGCGTTCAAGCGGCTCGTCTTCGGCAGCGTCTCGTCCACCGTCCTCCACGACGCACCGGCCCCGGTGCTCATCGTGCGGATGTCGGAGAGTGACGCGGAGTCGGCGCTCCGAGAGACAGCCGCGAGCGCGACTCGTTAGGTATGTGGCGCCGGCTGCTTGCGCTGGCCGCGCTGGCGGCGCTCGCGGCCGGCGCGCTGCTGCACGCCGCGGGCCGGCCGGATGCCGGCTCGTGGGTGTGGGCCGCGTCGACGGCCTCGATTCTCGTGCCGCTCGTCGGCTCGGTCGTCCGTTCGCTCGCGCGCCGTGACGTCGGAGTCGACGCGATCGCTCTCGTCGCGATCGTCTCGGCGCTCGCGCTCGGCCAGTATCTCGCAGGCGCCGTCGTTGCGCTGATGCTCGCCGGCGGAAACGCGCTCGAGGAGTACGCGACGCGTCGCGCGCGGAGAGAGTTGACCCGCCTGCTCGAGCGCATGCCGCACGTTGCACATCTCCGCCGTAACGGCGCGATCGAAGAGGTTGCCGTCGAAGCGATCTGCGTCGGCGACATCGTGGTCGTCCGGGCGGGGGAGGTCGCGCCGGTCGACGGAGTCGTGGTCTCGGACGCCGCGGTGATCGACGAGTCGGCCTTGACCGGTGAGCCCTTGCCGCTTCTGCGGGCACGCGGGGGCGAGGTCCGGAGCGGCTCGGCGAACGCGGGCGACGCGTTCGATCTTCGCACGACGCATCCGGCCGCCGAGAGCGCGTACGCCGCCATCGTGCGACTCGTGCAGGAGGCGGAGACGCAGCGTGCTCCCTTTGTCCGACTGGCCGATCGCTACGCGGCGGCGTTCCTCTTCGTGTCCCTAGCGGTCGCCGGAGGCGCGTGGATCGCTGCGGGCAATCCGACGCGCTTCCTGGCGGTGATGGTGGTCGCAACGCCGTGTCCGCTGATCCTCGCGGCGCCGATCGCCTTCATCGCGGGCGTCTCGCGGGCGGCGCACCGCGGTGTGATCGTCAAGAGCGGCGGTGTGATCGAGCGTCTCGGCGAGGCACGGAGTGTCCTCTTCGACAAGACCGGCACGCTGACCCTCGGCCTTCCCGCTGTCGAGCGCGTCCTTTCGTTCGACGGCTATGACTCCGACGAGCTCCTGCGGCTCGCCGCCTCGGTCGACCAGCTCTCGGCGCACGTGCTCGCAGAGGCGCTCGTGCACGACGTCGAAGCGCGCGGAGTCGTGCTCGCCGCGCCCGAGCATGTCGAAGAGGGAAGAGGCCAGGGCGTCGAGGGAACCGTCGAAGGTCGGCGCGTCGCCGTTGGGAGCTCGTCGTGGCTGCACGCCCGCGGCTACGACGGCGCCGAGGCCGCTTCGCTTCGGCTCGACGAGAGCCTCGACAGCGGGAGCGCGCGGATCCTCGTCGGCGTCGACGGAGTGCTCGCAGGAGCGGTCGTCATGGGCGACCACGTGCGGGACGACGCGCACCTCCTCATCGACGAGCTGCGCACGGTCGGCGTTCGCCACGTCGCGATCGCGACGGGAGATCGCGAGTCCGTCGCCAACGCAGTCGGTGCGGCGCTCGGCGCCGATCGCGTCTACGCAAACCAGTCGCCTGAGGACAAGCTCGAGATCGTGCGGCTCTTGCGGGCAGACCCCGACTTCCGGCCGGTCGTGATGGTCGGCGACGGCGTGAACGACGCGCCGGCACTTGCGCTCGCAGACGTCGGGATCGCGATGGGCGCCGCGGGTGCGACGGTCTCCTCCGAGACGGCCGATTGCGTGATCGTGCTCGACCGCGTCGACAGGGTGGTGGACGCGATTCGCATCGGCAGGCGATCGCTTCGGATCGCCAAGCAGAGCGTCAAGGTCGGCATGGCGCTCTCGCTCGTCGCGATGGCGGCCGCGGCCGCCGGCTTCCTTGCCCCCGTGTTCGGCGCGCTGCTGCAGGAAGTGATCGACGTCGCCGTGATCGCCAACGCTCTCCGCGCGCTCCATGCCTGAGGCGCGCGCAGCGTTCCGTACTTCGCCGCGCCGCAGGTCGGTGGCGGCGCGGATGCGGTTTTCCCCGCTCAGGAGGATGATGGCGGAGTGATAATCGAGGAGATCATGACCCGCGACGTCCTCAGCGTCGCTCCCGGGACCTCTCTCAAGGATGTCGCGCAGATCCTCGTGGCCAACGGCGTATCCGGCGTTCCCGTCTGCGGTTCGGACGGCGAGGTGCTCGGCGTCGTCTCGGAGGCCGACATCCTCCGGAAGGAGGAAGGCTTCGACCCGGGGCTTCCCCGGCCGCTCGCGTGGCTCGCGCGCAAGCTCGACCGAGAGCTCGACAAGATCTCGGCGCGCACTGCGGCAGAGGCGATGACTGCACCGGCGCTCACCGTCCGGCCGACCCAGCAGGCCTCCGAGGTCGCCCGCTTGATGGTCGACAACGCCGTCAACAGGCTGCCGGTCGTCGTCGCCGGCCGGCTCGTCGGCATCGTCAGCCGCGCCGATCTCGTCCGCGCCTTCAGCCGTGCCGACGAGGAGATCGAGCGCGAGATCCGTGAGGACGTGCTGCTCGGCGTAATGCTGCTCGATTACGAG
>JBGPLW010000280.1:0-3921 GCA_041486645.1 Gaiellaceae bacterium
CACCGTCGGCGCCATCGACGACTTTCGCGGGCTCCGCTGGTGGGAGAAGCTCGGCGGACAAATGGTCGCCGCGTCGGTGCCGGTCTGGTTCGGCATCTGGGTCGACCGCTTCACGTTCCCGTTCCTCGGGATCCACGCGCTGCCGGCCGGGGTCGGCATGCCGCTGACGATCGCCTGGATCGTCGCAATCATGAACATGGTCAACTTTCTCGACGGACTGGACGGGCTCGCGGCGGGCGTCGCGGCGATCGCCGGCATGACGTTCGCCGTCATCGCGCTGTCGCTCGCGGAGCCGGACGCCGCCATCCTCTCGGCAATCGTCTTCGGGGCCTGTGTCGGCTTCCTGCGCCACAACTTCTATCCCGCACGGATCTTCATGGGCGACTCAGGCGCGCTTCTGCTCGGGTTCGTGCTCGCAACCGTGTCGGTACAGGGCTTGCTGAAGACGGCCGCGACCGTGGCCCTGTTCTTCCCGCTTCTCGTGCTCGCGGTGCCGATCGTCGACACGACCTTCGTCGTCGCTCGCCGGCTCAAGCATCACGAGAAGGTGTTCGAGGCGGACCAGGCGCACCTGCACCACCGGTTCCTCCGCCGCGGCTTCTCCGAGCCGCGCGCCGCGGTGACAATCTGGCTGTGGTGCCTCTCGCTCGCCGCCGGCGCGCTCGCCACGCGGTTCATCCCGTTTCGCGCGCACGGCGTCTGGCATCTCTGGCCGACTCTCGGAGCCGCCGCGATCGGCCTCGTCGCCGTCGGCTTCTCCGTCTACGTCGTCTATGCGCTCGAGATCGTCAAGGTCGGCAACCGGATCTCCCGGCGGCGGCGTGTCGACGATCCGCTGCGCAAGAGCGCCTAACGCCGGCGGGAAAGCCCGACGCCGAGCAGGCAGAGCGCCCCGCCGAGATAGGCGAGCGTGGCCGGGCTCTCGCCGAGCCAGAGCCAGCCGAGCAGGATCGAGATCGGCGGCACGAGATACGTCGTCGCCGCGAGCCTGCCCGCATCGGTGCGGCGAAGCGCGAACGCCCAGGTGCTGAAGCCGAGTGCGGTCGGTGCGATGCCGAGGTAGACGAGCCAGCCGATGGCGCCGCGCGGTGCGTCGCCGAGCTCGTGCACGAGCTGCACGACAAACGGCAGGCACGCGACGGCGCCGATCACGCAGCAGAGGAAGATCGTCTGCGTGCCGCTCAACGTGCGGAGCACGACCTTCTGGGCGACGACCGCACCTGAGTAGGCGAAGGCCGCCGCGAGACACAGAACGACGCCGGTTGCCGTCGCCGCGCGGCCGGAGCTTGCGATCGCGATCACGACCACGCCGGCAAAGGCGACGGCGCAGCCGATAAAGAGCGGGCGCGGAAAGCCTTCCCGCAGGAGCAAGCCGGCGAGGATCGCGATCAGCACGGGGCCGACGTTGACGAGCATCGCGGCGGTTCCCGCGTCGACCCGGCGCTCGCCGGAGTTCAGCGCGAGGTTGTACGCGCAGAACCAGAGCAGGCCGGTCGCAAGCAGCGCCGGCCCGGCCGTCCGGAGCTGCTGCCGGCTCGGCAGTCGCTCGCCACGCGCGAGCCCAAGCGGGCCGAGCGCGACGAGCGCCACGCTGAGGCGGCCGAGCGACAGGGCGCCCGGCGAGAACGTCGTGCCCGCTGAGCGGATCCCGACGAACGCGGAGGCCCAAGCGACGACAGTGACGAGCGCTGCGACGAGCGCCGCCACGTCGGCGCGTGGTGCCTCAACTTCAACTTGGCTTGCAGCCACGCCTACTCCAACGCAGGAGCCGCGCGATTTGTTCGGTCAGCGTTCGGCCTGCTCGACGAACGCCGTGAGCAGGTCGTTGAACGGCTCGCCGAGGCGCTGCACCGAGTGTCCGGCTCCCGGCAGCACCGAGCGCTCGGCGCCGAGCCGCTCGGTGAGCACGTCGCACACGGCGTCGAAGGGCTTGCTGTGCGCGCCGGAGACGACGAGCTTCGGGAAGGGCGCAGCTGCGAGCTCGTCGAGCGGCGGCTCGGCCTCCCACGGGTAGCGCTCGACCATCAATGTCCGCGCGCCCTGGAGGAGCTCGGGGGAGAATGTCCCCGGCGGGATCGCGCTGCCGACGGCCTGGAGAAAGGCGCTCAGGAACGCCGCCGGGTCGCGGGGGCCCTCCTGCCAGAGCCGTCTCGCGCCGTCGACGAATGCTTCGGCAGCGGCGTTCCCGCGCGCGATCCCGAACGCCGGCGGCTCGATCACCGTGAGCGAGCGGAGGTCGGCGGCGTAGCGGGCCGCGGCGAAAAGCGAGATCACGCCGCCGTACGAGTGGCCGACGAGATGCGTGCCGGGCTCGACGAACTGCTCGAGCCAGACGGCCTCGTCCTCGAAATCGACGCGGTCGACATCCGGGCCGGGCGGGAAGCCGCGCCGGTTCGGCACGACGAGCTCGAAGCGCTCGGCAAGTGCCCCCTGCGCCGCCCACGTGGCTTCGCCGTTCACGACGCTCCCATGGACGAGCAGCACGCGCGGACGGCTCACGAGGGCATTCTGCCAGGCGCACGAACTCGACCTGAAATCGCGTCGTCTGGCGCAATCGAAGTGTTACAAGCTCCCGGGTCTGCTCTGGTACGCTCGCCCTGCTGATGCAGGCCGCCTCTCCGTCGTCTCTCAATCCCGCGGGGGCCGGTGGCCTATTGCTCGCGGTTCTCGTGGCCTGCATCGGCGCCGGAATGCTCGTCGGCTGGGCCGCGGGCTCCGCCGGCATCGGCGCGCTGATCGGGGCTCTGGCCGGGATCCTCGGCGGGATCTTCGCCGTCTACCGGCGCTACCGGAGTGCGTTCTAGTGATCGGGGCCCTGTTCTCGACGCCGCGCGACGAGCCGAACCATCTCCTGCCGGCGGTGGGGAGCGCGCTCGTCCTCGCGCTCGCGCTGCCGGTCTTCGTCATCTCGGACTGGCCGCTCGGCGGCTGGGGGCTCGCTGCGGTGCTCTGGGTCGGCACGCACGCTCTCGATCAGGTGCTCGCGCGTGCACGGCGGAAGACGGGTAGCCTCGCCGCCTCCGGTGTCCAGGCCTTCGCACTCTTCTTCAAGTCGATCGGACTGCTCGTCGTGCTGCTCGCGGCCGTTGCAGCCGATCGGAACGTCGGGCTCGCTGCCGCAGTGACGTACGCCCTCGCCTACACGTTCGAGCTCGGCCTTTCGCTCGTCTTCTACTTCGGCGCCGAGCGCCAGGGCGGGGGCGCGCGATGAGGCTTCGCTACCTGCTGACGGTCGCCACGCTCGCGCTGCTCGTGCCGCAGGCCGCGTTCGCACGCGGCACGTTCGACCCGACGACCGAGTTCGAGCAGCACGAGTGGATCCCGATCCATCTCGGACCGCTCAACCTGTCGATCACGAAGGCCGTCGTGTACTTGATGCTCGGCACCGTCCTGACGATCCTGATGGGCGTCGGGCTGATGCGCGTGAAGACACCCGGGCGGCGCCAGGCGATCGGCGAGCAGATCTACGAGGTCGCGCAGACTCAGGTCGCCGAGCAGGGGCTGCCGACGAAGGCGATCGGCCGCTGGTTCCCCTACGTCGCCACGATCATGCTCTTCATCTGGGTGGTCAACATGCTCGGCTTCATCCCGCTGCCGCTGACGGGTGAACGGTGGCACGGCGTGCCGACCTGGGGCATCTACGCGGCGACGTCGTCGCTTTCGGTGACGCTCGCCCTCGCGCTCCTCACCTTCGTGTTCACGCACTACGAGGGCATCAAGTGGAACGGCCCCGTGAAGTACTTCAAGAGTTGGATCCCCGAGGCGCCGAAGCCCCTGCTTGCCCTCATCGTGCCGCTCGAGATCCTCGGCCAGTTCATGCGCCTCATCTCGCTCAGCGTCAGGCTCTTCGCGAACATGCTCGCCGGGCACATCCTGATCCTCACGTTCATCGGCCTGCTGTTCATCCTGCAGCACCTCGTG
>JBGPLW010000281.1:0-3889 GCA_041486645.1 Gaiellaceae bacterium
GATCCGGGGGCGGCCGAGGGTCGCCGCGATCCGGCCCCAGGGGAAGCCGGCGGGCACGTGGGCGCTCCCGAAGGGGAACCTCGACCCGGGCGAGGGGCCGGCGGAGACGGCGGTCCGCGAGGTCTTCGAGGAGACCGGCGTCGAAGGCCGGCTCGTCGAGAAGCTCGGCGACGTGAAGTACACCTACACCCGCCGCGGCGGGGAGCGGGTCTTCAAGATCGTCAGCTTCTATCTCCTCCGGGCGGGTCGCGGCCGGCTCGGCGCGATCGAGGAGGCGATGCGGATCGAGGTCGCCGAGGCGCGCTGGCTGCCGCTCGACGAGGCGTCGCGCCTCCTGGCCTACGGCGGCGAGCGCGAGATGGCCGCGAAGGCGCGCGATAGATTCGACGCGTGAGCGAGCACCTCAACGTCGGCGAGATCCTTGCCGCGGCGGCGGCGAAGGTCGACCCGAAGGTCTGGTGCTACTTCGAGGGCGGCTCGGGCGACGAGGTGACGCTGCGCGCGAACGTCGCCGCGTTCGGGCGCTGGCTGCTGCGGCCGCGAGTGCTCGTCGACGTGGCGAGCGTCTCGACCGCGACGACGGTGCTGGGGAGCCCCGTCTCGATGCCGGTGCTCGTCGCGGCCTTTGCGATGCAGGGGCTGCTCGACCCGGAGGGCGAGGTGGCGACGGCCCGGGCGGCGCAGGCGGCGGGCACGCTCTTCTGCGTCTCGACGGTCACGACGCGCGCGCACGCCGAGGTCGCCGCCGTCGGTGACGCACCGCGCTGGCTCCAGCTCTACGTGTTGAAGGACAAGCAGCGGACGCTCGACCACATCGCCGCTGCGCGCGAGTCCGGCTATTCGGCGCTCGCGCTCACGGTGGACTCGCCGTACCTCGGCGTCCGCGAGCGTGACCTCCGGCTCGGGTTCGAGGTTCCGGCTGACCTGCCGCTGCCGTACGTGAAGGGGACGGATCCAGGCCTCGCGATGACGCTCGCGCAGCAGTTCCAGATGACGCCCTCGCTGACCTGGCGCGACCTCGAGTGGATCGCGTCGGAGTCGCAGATGCCGGTCGTGCTGAAGGGACTGCTGACGCGGGAGGATGCGGCGCTCGCCGTCGAGAACGGCGCGGCCGGCGTGATCGTCTCGAACCACGGCGGCCGCCAGCTCGACGGGGTCGCGGCCGCGATCGACGCGCTTCCCGAGGTCGTCGAGGCCGTCGCCGGCCGCTGCGAGGTCTACGTCGACGGCGGCATCCGGCGCGGCACCGACGTGCTGAAGGCGCTCGCGCTCGGCGCCCGGGCGGTGTTCGTCGCCCGGCCGGTGGCGGCGGGCCTCGCCCTCGACGGTGAGGCGGGCGTCGCCCGGGTGCTCGAGATCTTCCGGAGCGAGGTCGAGGTCGGGCTCGCGCTCCTCGGCTGCACGGCGCCCGAGCAGGTCTCGCGGAGCCATGTCGAAGCAACCGTCCCCTATGATCAGCCGGCGTGAGCGGCGGCTCGATGTACGCCCTGAACTTCTATTCGCCGGTGGTGGCGGATCAGCTCTGCACGGGCCGGAAGTCGGCGACGATCCGCCTCGGCGACAAGGCCGGGAAGTACAAGAAGGGCATGGTCGTGCAGGTGCTGTGCGGCAACCGCTACAGCCCGCGCGAGCGGATCTTCGACGCGGTGATCGACAAGGTCGAGGTGAAGACGCTCGGCGAGCTGTCCCCGCGGGAGATCGAGCACGACAACCCCGAGATCCGCCGCACCGACGAAATGGCGCACTTCCTTGCGACGCTCTACAACCGCGAGGTGACGAGCGACGACATCGTCACCGTGATCCGCTTCTCACAGATCCTCTCGGGCCCCGTGGCACCGTCGTTCCTCGGCGAGGACTTCTAGCCGGATACCGGCAACCTGCTTTCAAGCAGGTTGCAGTCGTCTGCTCCGTTCGCACAGTCCAACGACTGCAACCAGGTTGAAACCTGGTTGCTAACGCTTGCGCCGGATCTTCGAGCCGAACAGCTCGTCGGGGCGCAACGCCGCGCCGCACTCCTCGCAGTCGACGGCGGCGATCGACGAGAACGGCGCGTTGCAGGCCTTGCAGCGCCGCAGGAGCTCGCCGCCGCACTGCGCGCACGTGTCGGGCATCTCGTCCTCGTACTGCTCGAACCACCGCCGCCCGGCCCCGCACTTCAAGCAGACGGCGACCCAGTCGCCGAGCACCTTGCGCCGCTCCTCGCGGAGCCAGTCCGACGCCTTGCCCATGCCTTCTAGTCTAGGCCCGTGCCTCCGTACCCGAAGATCGAGCTGCACGTCCACCTCGAGGGCACCGTGCGCGCGCACACGTTGCTCGAGATTGCGCGACGCAACGACTACGCGCTGCCGGCCGACACGGTCGAGGGCCTCGAGGAGCTGTACCGCTTCACCGACTTCCGCCACTTCATCGAGGTTTGGATCCTCACGACGAACGCCCTGAAGAAGGAAGAGGACTACCGCCAGATGGTCGTCGACTACGCGGCCGAAGCGGCGTCGCACGGCGCCGTCTACTTCGAAGGGATCTTCAGCCCCGCCGAGCGCGTGCGCCACGGCTGCTCGTGGGAGGACGTGTTCGAGGGCGTGTGCAGCGGCGCGCAGGAAGCGAAGGAGCTGCACGGCATCGAGATTCGCCTCACGCCCGACATCACGCGCGGCTTCACGCTCGAGGAAGCGCGCGAGACGGTCGAGTGGTGCAACAAGTACAAGGACAGAGGCGTCGTCGGCGTCGGCCTCGGCGGCCTCGAGGCGGAGTTCCCGCCGGAGCCCTACGAGGACGTGTTCGCGTACGCGAAGTCGCTCGGACTCGGCTCGGTCCCGCACGCGGGCGAGGTCGCGGGCGCCGCATCGGTCCGCGGCGCGCTCGAGAATCTGAAGGCCGACCGGCTCCGCCACGGCATCCGCGCCGGGGAGGATCCCGGGCTCGTCCGGGAGCTCGTGGGCCGCGGCACCGTTCTCGACGTCTGCCCGCTCTCGAACCTCCGGACCGGCGCCGTCAGCTCGCTCGCAGACCACCCGCTGCCCCGCCTCGTCGCCGCCGGCGTCCGCTGCAGCATCTCGACCGACGACCCGGCGATGTTCGACACCGATCTGAGCCGCGATTACGAGGCGGCCACCTCGCTCGGCCTCGATCCGCGCTCGTTTTACGAGGCTGGCCTCCTGGGGGCCCTTTGCGACGAGGAAACCCGCTCACGGCTCCGCCTCATCGGGGAGTCTTTCGACTGGGCCGCCGACGGCAGCCGTTAGATTTCCGGTATGGCCATTGCAAGAGAAGCGGAGCCCGTCGGGTCACTGAGTGAGGTCCGGGAAGCCGGGCTCGTCCACGAGGACCTCCTCGGCATGTACCGGAACATGATCCTCACCCGCGGCGTCGAGGAGCGGGGTCACATTCTCTACAAGCAGGGCAAGATTCCCGGCTCGTTCTATACGGGCCGCGGCAACGAGGCGGCGGCCGTGGGCATCGCGACGGCGATGGGCCCGAACGACGTCGGCACGCCGCTCCACCGCGACATGGGCGTGCAGATCACGCGCGGCGTCGAGCCGTGGCGGATCTTCGCCCAGTTCATGGGCCGCGCCGACGGCCCGACGCACGGCCGCGACGGCAACGTGCACCTCGCCGACGAGCAGCTCGGGCTGATCGCGATGGTCAGCCACCTGCCGGCGATGCTCCCGGTCGCGACCGGCGCAGCGCTCGCGTTCCGCATCCGCGAGGAGCCTCGCGTCGCGCTTGGCTGGTTCGGCGAAGGCTCCTCCGCACGCGGCGACGCGCACGAGTCGATGACGTTCGCGGGGACGCGCAAGCTGCCGATCGTCTACGTCTGTGACAACAATCAGTGGGCGTACTCGACGCCGACGCATCTCGAGTACGCGACCGAGCACGTCGCAGACCGCGC
>JBGPLW010000282.1:0-3885 GCA_041486645.1 Gaiellaceae bacterium
AGAGCGAGAAGCGCGGGGGTGCGCTTCATCTTCATTCCTTGACCCTCCTGTGCTCCGAAATTCCCCCCGCGTCGAGGCGAAGGGCCACTGCTGAAAACGCATAAAACGCGCATGTAACAGCGAGCGGGAACCTACGCCCCTCTACTGGGGTTGTCAAGGGATTGGACGACTATTGCGAGGGAAAAGTTTGCGTCACGCGCGGAAACTTGTTACATAACAAGTGAACATGTCGACCTTGCGAGAGGTCGCTCGGCGGGCCGGGGTCAGCGTTGCCACCGCCTCGAGGGTCGCGAATGGCGGCTTCGCGGTGAGACCGGAGACCCGGGACCGCGTCGAGCGCGCGATGCGAGAGCTCCTCTATGTCCCGCCGGGCAGGCGCGACGTGACGGGCCTGATCGGTGTGCTCGTCCCCGAGCTCGCGAACCCGATCTTCCCCGCGCTCGCCCAGGCGATCGAGACCCGCGCCGCCCCGAACGGGCTCGCCTCGATTCTCTGCAATACGACGGGCGCTGCGTTCCGCGAGGTCGACTACGTCCACATGCTGCTCGACCGCCGGGTCGAGGGGATGATCTTCATCTCCTGCGAGATGACGAACCTCCGCGGCGACCACAGCCATTACGCGCACCTCGTCGCCGAGGGCGCGCGGATCGTCTTCGTGAACGGCGCGATGCATACGCTCGACGTCCCGTCGGTCGGGGTCGACGAACGCGCCGCAGGCGAGATCGCGACGCAGCACCTGATCGACCTCGGACACGAGCGGATCGGCTTCGTGTCCGGGCCCGAGCACTATCTGCCGACGCAGCTGAAGGCGGCGGGCCGCGCGTCGGCGATGGCGGGCGCCGGCCTCGAGCCGGACGGCCTCGTGGCTCACGCAGACTTCGGGATCGAGGGCGGCGGCTGTGCTCTCGCCGAGCTCCTCGCGCGGCCGGTGCCACCGACCGCCGTCATCTGCTCGAGCGACGTGATGGCGATCGGCGCGCTGCACGAAGCCGTCCGCCAGGGGCTGCGGGTCCCCGAGGATTTCTCGATCGTCGGCTTCGACGGCATCGAAGCGACGAAGTGGTCGGTGCCGGAGCTGACGACGGTCGAGCAGCCGATCGCGCAGATCGCCGACACCGCGGTCACGACGCTGCAGTCGCTGATCGAGCAGCCGGAGCGGAAGCTGCCGAACTCCTATTTTCGGCCCGTTCTGCGCGTTCGCGCGTCGACCGCTGCTCCCGCCCGCGCGCAGGCGCGACGCGCCGCCGTGTCCTAGAATTCCGGCATGCGCGTTGCGCTCGCAACGCTGATCCTCGTGGGGGTTGCGACCCTCGTTCCGGCCGCCGCGGCCAAGGAAGGATTGAGCGCAGAGCTCCTCACGCAGCTCTCGCCTGCCGCGGAGCCGGATTCCACGCTCGAGCTCGAGTGGAAGCTGACGGCGCTCGACGGCTCAGCTCGCGTGCCGTTCAACGCGATGGGAGTCTTCGTACGACTGCTCGACGCGGCCGGCGGCACTCCGGTCACGGCCCTTGCGCGCGGCTCCTCGCATCCGGACGGTCTCTACGCGGCGAGCGTCCAAGTGCCCGCGGGCGGCATCGGCGGCATCCAGATCGGCCTCCACGGCACGACCGACGTCTTCGCGGCATTGCGCAACGACCCGTTCGTGCAATCCCGCCTGCTGTCGCGGCCGTTGCACCTGCCGACTATCCGGCCGGGCGCGAGATGCCCGGTCGCGGCGATCGCGAAGACGTCGCTGGGCCACGGCCTTGGCGCCGGCCCCGCTTTTCCACGCTGGGGCACCGGGTCGACGATGAAGGTGATCGGCGGCGTGCAAGGGGTGCTGTGGTTCGTCCTGCCCTCATACAAGGGGCCTTTGCTCATCCGTGGCGGCCGCGTCGATGGCCGCGCTGCATTGCGCTTCGACGAGGAAGGCGTCGCGAAGTCGTCGCTCTTCCTCGGACAGACCGATGGCGGGCCGCGGTACCGGCCGTCGTACACCTGGGCGCACGCAGCCGGCTGCTACGCGTATCAGATCGACGGCACGACGTTCAGCCGAACGATCGTCTTTCGCGTGACGCGCGGCTGACGACAACTGCCGCAACCAGGTTGCAATGCAACCTGGTTGCAGACTTTGGCTACAAATGCGACGTGAGACCCGCGCCACTCGCGTCGGAGTCAGCGTCTTCCTGTGAGTTCTCGTACCACGACTTCCAGTACGTGCCGTCGTCGAGACCCTTCGCGAACGTCGTCAGCTTCAGCGGATGGAACGTGTCGCACATGACGGCGAGCTCGTGCGTCTCGTGCGTGCCGATCGACTTCTCGGCGAGACCGGGCTGCGGCCCGTGAGGGATGCCCGACGGGTGCAGCGTGATCGAGCCCGCCTCGACGCCGCGACGCGAGCCGAACTTGCCCGAGACGTAATAGATCATCTCCTCCGACTGGAGGTTCGAGTGGTGGTACGGAATCGGCACCGCCTCGGGGTCGAAGTCGAGCTTGCGCGGGCAGAACGAGCAGATGACGAAGTTCTGGCCCGCGAACGTCTGGTGCGACGGCGGCGGCTGGTGGATGCGGCCGGTGATCGGCTCGAAGTCGTGGATCGAGAACGTCCACGGGTAGAGGTAGCCGTCCCAGCCGACGACGTCGAAGGGGTGGTAGTCGAGCACGTACGTCTGATAGCCGTCGCGCACGCGCACCTTGACCGGGAACTCGCCCTTCTCCCGGATCGTCTTCAACTCCGTCGGCGGGTGGATGTCGCGGTGGTAGTACGGCGCGCCCTCGAGAATCTGCCCGTACTGGTTGCGGTAGCGCCGCGGGATCTCGATCAGCCCGGGCGTCTCGAACACGAGGTAGCGCTGCGGGACACGGCTGGAAGCGGCGGCGGCGGAGCCGCCGCCGCCCGGCCCGGAAACAGAGGCCGCCTCCGGCGGCCTCTGGGCCGGCTGGAAGCGGTACGTCGTGCCGCGCGGGATGACGACGTAGTCGCCCTCCTTGTATGGCACGTCGCCGAACGTCGTCTCGAGCACGCCGCTGCCCTCGTGGACGAAGATCACCTCGTCGCCCTCGCCGTTCCGGAAGAAGTAGTCCATCGTGCCGCTTGGGCGGCAGAGCGAGATCTCGACGTCGCCGTTCCACATGAGGAGGCGCCGGCCGGTGATCTCGTCGCCGTCGGGCTTCACGTCGAAGGTCTTGAAGTGCCGGTGCGCGTGCTGGTCGGGCACCCACTCCTTCCGCTCGATCGACTCGAAGCCGTCGAGCTTCATCACCCGGCACGGCGACTGCAGGTGGTACAGGATCGATTCGTTGCCGGTGAAGCCCTCGAGGCCCATCACCTCTTCGACGAGGAGCGCTCCGTTCTCGCGAAACTGGATGTGCCGCTTGCGCGGGACCTCGCCGAGGCGCTGATAGAACGGCATCGCGCGGAGGATAACCAACCGCGCGATGCCGTCCTGGACTCCTAGCCGATCGTGTCCTGAGGCAGCGGCGTCGACGCCGTCACCTGGGCCGGCACGAAGCCGTCCTGGTCGACGACGACCGTCAGCGTCACGCCGCGGCTGTCGCCCTCGATGTTCGGATACGGAATCGGGATCGGTCCCTCGGGGACGATCGTCGCAACACCCTTCTCCACGAGCGCACGCCCGATCGCCTCGCCGTTCGCATAGAGCGTGGCGACCGCGCCGTCCGCATTCGGGTCGGACGAGGTCAGCCGCACGACGTTCTGCAACAGCGACGCGGAGAGCACGCCTTCGAGGAAGAGCGTCGGGTGATTCCGCCAGATCGGCATCGTCGGGTCGCCGAACCAGTGGTAGAGGTATTCCTCCGCCTGCGTCGTTGCGTTCGACTGGCCGTCGAGGCCGTTCTGCGTGTTCATGTACTGCTTGCCCGACACGAGCACGTCGCCCATGCGCA
>JBGPLW010000283.1:0-3877 GCA_041486645.1 Gaiellaceae bacterium
ACGGCCCAGAGAATCTTGCTGTGCATGACAGCCTCCCCTCCCCCCGGATCGTCTCAGCGTACAACAGTCAAGGCCGGTTGTCTTCCTGGAAACGCTTCGAGGGCATGCGTGAGCTCGATCGCTTCGTGCTACCTCGCGAGCTCGCGCTCGATCGCGCGCTCGAGCTCTTCCGGCTTGAACCCGAACGGGCCTTCGCCGCCCTGGAAGGCGATGCGTCCGTCGCGGCAGATGAGGTAGAGCCGGTCCGGCCAGCCGCCGTACGCGGACGCGACGGCGTTGTCGACACGGTCGACGACCATCGGCATGTCGAGCCTCAGGTTGGCCGCGCACGTCGAAGCGACGACGCGCCGTTCCTCGTCCGTCGTCGGGTCACGCAGGGACAGTCCGGAGCGCCGGTTCTCGGCGATGATCCATCCGTCTTCCGGGTGCGCCTCGCGGATGTAGACGGTCAGGAAGTGCACACGGTCGCCGTAGCGTCGCGCGAGGTTCTCGAGCGTCCCAACCTGGGCGCGGAAGGGCGGTCAGGTGTACGAGCCGAAGACGAGCGCCACCGGACGCTCGGCCAGGAGATCGGCGAGACGTACCGTGCGGTCGCCGTCGAGCGACGGCAGCTCGAAGTCGGGCGCAAGTTCTCCCTCGGCGACCTTCGCCGTCATCAGATCGCGGTAGTCGGCGCTGGCCATGACGTCCTGCAGCGTCAGCGGCGAATCCTCCGGCGCCTGACCTCTGCCGCTCCGAGGCGATGCCACGATCTGTCCGGCGATCGACCAGGGCGCGTCGACGGGGCTTCCGCGCCCGACCGTGTGCATGTACCGGACGATGTCGCGCGGGCTCGGCACGACAAGAGCTTACGTACGTGGCGGGCTCGGCGGTCTGACTACGCTTCAGGCTTGGACGCCCGCGTCGCCCGCATCTCGATCGCGCCGGTGAAGTCGCTCGGACTCGTGCACCCAGACGAAGTCGTGCTCGAGCACGGCGGCGTGCGCGGCAACCGCCGCTTCTGGCTCGTCGACGCGGACGGGCGGCTCTTCAACAACAAGCGAAACGGGCCGATGGTGCGCATCGCGTCGCACTGGGACGAGGACACGCGCGAGCTCGCGTTGACGTTCCCCGACGGCACGCGGGTCGAGGGCGTCGTCGAGCTCGGCGAGCCGGTCGCGGCCGAGATGTACCGGCACCCGCATCCGTCGCGGCGCGTGCTGGGGCCGTGGGAGGGCGCAATCGCGGACTACGTCGGTACACCGCTGACGCTGCTCTACGCGGAGCAGCACGCGGTCGATCGCGGCTACCGCGGCGGCACCGTCTCGCTCGTCTCGCGCGCGTCGCTCGAACAGCTCCGCGAAGAAGCGGGCGCCGGCGCGCCGGTCGACGGTCGCCGCTTCCGGATGCTCTTCGAGATCGACGGTGTCGGCCCGCACGAGGAGGACGAATGGCTCGATAGGCAGGTGCGTATCGGCGAGGCGACGATCGTCCTGAACGGCGACATCGGCCGCTGTGTCGTCACCTCGCACGACCCCGACACCGGCGTCACCGACCTCGACACGCTCGGCACGCTCGCGAACTACCGCCGGGAGGGCCGCAACGAGCCGCTCCCGTTCGGTGTCTACGGCACGGTGGCCGTACCCGGCCGCGTCCGCGTCGGCGACGCCGTGCAGCTCCTCCAGGACAGGCTTCTCGCGGCGACATAGCAATCGTGCTATGCTGTCGAGCAATGGCAGCACGCGCAAAGGCGGCGGACAAGCGACCGCTCGAACGGCTCCGCGAGCGGATCGTCACGGGCGACCGCGGCTGGTTCTTCGCGAACATCGCCGAGAAGGTGTCGGAGCGCCGCCTCGAGATGAACCTCTCGCAGCGCGAGCTCGCCGAGCTCTGCGGCACGACCCAGTCCGCGATCGCGCGGCTCGAGCGCGGCGGACGCCCGCCCCGCATCGACACGCTGCTGCGGATCGCCGAGGCGCTCGACTGCGACCTCCACGTCGATCTCGTCCCGCGCGGTTAACCCTCCCGGGTGCGGTCAGTGATCGTCGGCTGCCTCGGTGACTCGATCACCGCCGGCTCGCCGCTCTGGGATCCCGATGAGGCCGTGCGCAAGGCCATCGAGGCACCCGACGAGCGCAGCCAGTGGGAGTGGTGGGCAATGCGCGCCGACCCGAGCCTCGACCTACGGAACCACGGCGTGTACGGCGAGCGCACCGATCAGATTGCGAAACGCCTCGAAGCGGCGGTGGAGGGCGTCGAAGCTCTCGTCATCCAGGGTGGAATCAACGACATCGTGCAATCGCGCTCGGTCGACGAGGCGCTTCGCGACCTCACCGGCATGGTCTGGCGCGCACGCGGGCTCGGCCTGCGCGTCGCCCTCGCCGACGTCCTGCCTTGGTCGAACGGTGACAGCCGCGCGGCGAAGGACATCGATGCACTCAATGCGGGCCTCCGTGCCCTCGCCGAGCGCGTCGAGGTGCCGCTCTTCCCGTTCCATGACACGCTCGCCGACCCGAGCCGGCCGCACCGGATGCGCGACGATTTGACCGACGACGGCGATCACCCGTCCGTCGAGGGCCACCGCCTGCTCGGCGAGCGGGCCTTTACCCGTTTTTAGAACTCCAGCACGTCGCCGTCGCGCGCGCGCTCGAGCGACGCGTCGAGCGGCAGCTCGTCCGGCCGGTGGATGACGACGAGGCGCTGCGCGCCCGACTCGTCGAACGCCGACACCGCTTCGGCCTCGCTCAGATGGCCGCGCTCCGCAGGCTCCGGCTCACCCAGGGTGGCTTCGCAGAGAAAGACGTCTGCGCCGCGCGCGAGCTCCGCGAGATTCGGGCTCGGCCCCGTGTCACCGGAGTAGGCAAGCGTGCTGCGGTGGTTCGACACCCGAAACCCGAACGTCTTCTCCGAATAGTGGTCGAGCCGCAACGGCGTGACGTCGAAGCCGGCGGCCCGGAACGGCGCGCCGTCCTCGTATTCGCTCACGGTGAACGTCTCGACGATGCGCTCGTCGAAGCTCAGCTCGCTGCCGTACGCGCTCAGCCGCTCGCGGCCGTCCGGCGGCAGCCAGAGCTCCGGTTTCGGAACGCCGCGGCCAGGGCCGAAGCTCGCGCCGAAGATCCACGGCACGAGGTCTCCCCAGTGGTCGAGATGGAAGTGCGTGATCGCGACCGCGTCGACGCGCGGCCAGCCACCGTCGAGCTGGCGCAGGCGCGCGAGCACGCCAGGCCCGCAGTCGAGCAAGAGGCGGCCTTCGCCTTCGACGAGGTAGCCGGACTGGGCGCCGCCGGCATTGGGCCAGGCGGGGGAGCAGCCGATCACGGTGAGCTTCACAGTCCTATCCTGGCTGATTTCTCCGGATTGGCATTCGGTGTATAACTCCGCCGTGGCCCGGGCCTCCTCCGACGTCCTGAAAACGGTGCCGCTCTTCGCGGGCCTGGACGACCGCGAGCTCGGGCAGATCGCCGCCACGATGCGCGAACGGAAGTTCGCCGCTGGGGACACCGTCACGGAGGAAGGCGCCGGCGGCGCGGGGTTCTTCGTCGTCGAGAGCGGCGAGGCTGACGTCTCGGTCGACGGCCAGGCGCGGGGCTCGATCAAGGCCGGCGACTACTTCGGGGAGATCGCGCTCCTGACCGGCTCCGACCGCACCGCCACGATCACGGCGAAGACCGACATGGTCTGCTGGGGCATGACGCCCTGGGATTTCCGGCCGCTCGT
Source organism: Gaiellaceae bacterium (assembly GCA_041486645.1). Taxonomy (GTDB): domain Bacteria; phylum Actinomycetota; class Thermoleophilia; order Gaiellales; family Gaiellaceae; genus Palsa-739. The sequence continues at coordinate 3,700 of JBGPLW010000283.1, forward strand.
CGAGAGCAACTCCGCGATCGCGTGGAAGCTTCTGACGGCGATGGCCGACAAGCTCAAGTAGGGCGTTCCGACAGGCCCTCACCACCGTTCGCTCGTTGCTAGTGTCGCGGTCATGGAGCCGGTCGACTCGATCGACTACCTGGCCGACGCCGAGCCCGCGCCCGGACGGCTCGCGCTC
>JBGPLW010000284.1:0-3866 GCA_041486645.1 Gaiellaceae bacterium
CACACCGCTGAAGCCGATGCGCTTCAGCTCGTCGAGGAAGACGGGCATCAACCGGAACGGATCGGTGCCGCACACGCCCGCGAGCACCGGAGTCTCCTTCACGACCGGCAGCACCTCGCGCGCCATGTCGACGACGATCGCGTTCGCGTCGCCGTACGGGAGGAGCCCGGCCAGCGAGCCGCGCCCGCCCATCCGATAGCGGCCGGAGTTGTAGATGATGATCAGGTCGGCGCCGCCGGCCTCGGCGAGCTTCGCCGACAAGCCGGTGCCCGCACCCGCGCCGATGATCGGCTTGCCGGCCTCGACCTGGGCGCGCAGACGCGCGAGTGCCTCGGCCCTCGTCATCGGATCAGCTCGTGCAGGCGGTCGGCCATCGCAACGGCGAACGCCGGGTCGTTGATGTCCGTGTCGAGCTCGTGCACCTCGACCGACGGGCCGAGCGTCTCGCGCAGCCCCGCGAGCAGCGCGTCGTCTGCCGTCGCGTCGTGGAACGGCTGTCCTTCGACGGCGATCATCGAGACTCCCTTCAGCGGAATGAAGAGCACGGTCGGGCCCGTCGCGGCGGAGAGCTTGCGGCCGATTGTGCGGCCGAGCTCGGCGCACTCCTCCGGCGTCGTGCGCATGAGCGTGATCGTCGGGTTGTGCACGTAGAGGTTGCGGCCCTCGAACTTCGGCGGCACGGTCTCGCGCGGGCCGAAGTTGACCATGTCGAGCGCGCCGAGCGAGACCACCTGAGGCACGCCCGCCGCACCGGCCGCCTCGAGACGGTCGGGCCCGGCGGAGAGCACACCGCCGACGAGCTCGTCCGCGAGCTCGGTCGTGGTCGTGTCGAGCACGCCCACGAGGAAGCCGTCGCGCACGAGCGCCTCGAGCGACTGTCCGCCTGCGCCGGTCGCGTGAAACACGAGCACCTCGTAGCCGAGCTCTTCGAGCCGCTCGCGGGCCCGCGTGACGCACGGCGTCGTGACGCCGAACATCGTCGCTCCGATGAGCGGCTTCGCCGTGAGCGTCGGCACTCGTGCGCCGACCATGCCGGCGATCGCACCCGCGGCGTTCGCCATGATCCGCGCCGACACGGAGTTGACGCCGGAGATGTCGACGACGGAGTACATCATCGTCACGTCGACCGCTCCGACGTACGGCCGCGTGTCACCCGACGCCACTGTCGAGACCATCAGCTTCGGCACGCCGATGGGCAGCGCGCGCATCGCGCGGCTCCCGATGGACGAGCCGCCCGAGCCGCCGAGTGCGAGGATGCCGTCGAGCTTCCCTTCGGCGTGCAGCCGCTGCACGACCGCCTCGGCACCCGCCGCCATAGCCGTCACGGCGGCGCCGCGGTCGGCCGCCGCTGCGAGCGCTGCGACGTCCGCGCCTGCCGCGCGTGCGACTTCGTCGCGCGCGACGTCGGGCTCGAGCCCGGACGGCTCGTAGATCCCCACATCGACGACGAGCACGTCGACGCCGTGCTCCAGCAGGCGGTCGCGCAGGAACGCGTACTCGACCCCTTTCGTGTCGAGCGTTCCGAGCAGGACGACCGTCGCCACTTAGTGGTCACCTCCGCAAGTACAGTTGTCTGCCCGTGCGGCTGCAAACCGGCGCATGGCCGCGTCCTCGGGTGTCCCGATAGTTGAACTATTGGGCCACCCTGCGTCCTTGCCCTGCTTGGTTTTCGCGTGCCCGGACAGGAACGAACTTACGGAGGTGACCACTACGCGCGCTCCATCAGCGGTTCGACGCCGAGGAAGCGGCGCTGCAGCTCCGGATCCTTCGACAACTCCGTCGCCGTCGTCTCGGCGTAGATCGAGCCGGCCACCATCACGAGCTGCCGTTCGGCGAGCGAGGTCGCGACGCCGAGGTTCTGCTCGATGAGCAGGATCGAGAGGCCCTCCTGCTCGAGCTTCTTGAACGTCTCGACCAGGTGCTCGATGATCGCCGGCGCAAGCCCTTCGGACGGCTCGTCCATGATCAGGAGCGTCGGGTTCGTCAGCAGCGCGCGCGCGATCGCGAGCATCTGCTGCTCGCCGCCCGAGAGCTGCGCGCCGCCGTTTCGCCTGCGCTCGCGCAGGCGCGGGAAGAGCTCGTATGCGCGCTCGACCGTCCAGCGCTTCGAGCCCGCGCGCGATGCGAGCATCCGCAGGTGCTCGTCGACCGAGAGCGACGGGAAGAGGCGCCGGCCCTGCGGCACGTAGCCGATCCCGAGCTTGGCGATGCGGTACGACGGCTTGCCGACGAGCTCGTGTCCGCGATAGCGGATCGAGCCGGTGACGCGCGCGGGTGGCAGGCCGACGATCGCGTTGCAGAGCGTCGTCTTGCCCATGCCGTTGCGGCCGATGATCGACGTGGAGCCGCCGGCGAGCTCGAAGGAGACGTCCTCGAGCGCCTGTGCTCGCCCGTAATACGCGTTGAGGCCTTCGATCGTGAGCAACGGCTGCTCAGCCATCGCCCTGGTTCCCGCGTCCGAGATAGAGATCGTGCACCGTCTGGTTGGCGCGGATCTCGTCGGGCGTGCCTTCGACGATCACGCGGCCGTCGTGCATCATCGTCACGCGCTCGGCGACGCGCAGTGCGACGTCCATGTCGTGCTCGATCAGGATCAGCGTGATCGCCGGGTCGAGTTGAAGGAGCAATTCCGTGAGGGCAACGCGCTCGCCGCGCGACAGTCCCGACGCCGGCTCGTCGAGCATCATCAGCGTCGGGTTGACGGCGCGGGCCATGCCCACCTCGAGCTGGCGCTGCTCGCCGTGCGAGAGCGAACCGACAAGCGTTCGCTCGCGGCCCGACAGTCCGACGTTGCGCGCCAGCTCGCACGCTCGCTCGCGGAGCTCACCGTCGCGCCGCGGGAGCACGATGGGACGCAGATGGCCCTTCTGCACCCCGAGCACGGCGATGTAGAGGTTGTCCTCGACCGAGAGCCCCGGGAAGAGACGGGACTTCTGGTACGTGCGGCCCATGCCGAGCTTCGCGCGCGCACTCGGCGAAAGCGTGGTGACCTCCTCACCCTGGAACTCGATCGTTCCGGAGCTCGGCGCGAAGTCGCCGGAGATGACGTTGAAGAGCGTCGTCTTGCCGGCGCCGTTCGGGCCGAGAATGGCACGCCTCTCGCCGTGCGCGCCGTCCAGGTCGACGGCGCGCACGGCGTGGAGGCCACCGAACCGCCGGCCGATCCCCTTCAGGCGGAGGATCGGCTCGGCGTGCTCGGGTGCTGCTGCCTCGGTCACCTGCGTCGTTAGCCGGTGACCTTGGGATGTTGCGTCTTGCCGATCCACGGCAGGCTCCGCTTCACGCAGGCCGGGCTCGTGCGTCCCGGTGCCGGCGTCGATGCGGAGAACGTGCCGCCGAACGTCTGGTCGACGTTCGGGATGTAGCCGACCGTCTTGACCGCCAGCTTGCCGGCCTTGGTGTAGAGCTGCTGGTAGTAGACGGGGATGACGCCCTGGTTGTTCTTGTCCAGGTGGATCGTCCCGTACGCGGTCGGCAGAACGACCTTCTTGGTCGCGGCCTGCAGTGCCTTCTGGCCGCCCGAGATATCGCCCTTCACGGCCTGCAGGCCCTTGATCAGGCCCCAGGTGTTGATGAAGTAGCCGTACGTGAAGGTCGACGACGCCTGCCCGGCGGCTGCGCCGTACGGCGGGATCGTCTTGAACCACTTGCCGATGATGTTGTTCGCGTAGTTCTTCGCAGCCGGAGTTGCGAGATCGCCCGCCGTGCCGGCACCGCCGACATAGGCGCCGACGACGCGCGTCGAGAGCTGCTCGAACTGACCCGGCGTCCCCCAGAACAGGTTGCCGATGAACTTCTTCCCGTCGATCGGGCCATGAGCCTGCTCATAGGCCTTCAGGAACGGGATGAGACCGGCGCCGCCGACC
>JBGPLW010000285.1:0-3859 GCA_041486645.1 Gaiellaceae bacterium
CTCCGGCGGCACGGTTGACTTGCGCTTCGCGAGCGCCTCGATCTCGCCGTGCACGACGAACTGCAAGATCTTCACCTCGATCGTCTTGCCGATCCCCTGGAGCTCCTTCGCCCGCCCGTCGAGCGCGAGCTGGGCGACCGAGCCCGACGTCTCGCGCATCCGCGTCGCGGCGCGGCGGTACGCAAGGACGCGAAACGACTCCGCCCCCTCGAGCTCGAGCAGGTCTGCGAGCAGGTCGAACTGCTCCGCCACCTCTGCGTTCCGAGGAAGAGCGGCCACAGGGACAATCCTATGTAGCCTCCTGCCCGGTGCAAGACGACGCGACGCCGAACGCGACGGTGTGCTTACCGACGTACAACGAGCGCGGGAACCTCGAGCCGATGCTGCGGGCGCTCGCCCCGCTCGGCGTCCGCGTGCTGGTGATCGACGACAACTCGCCCGACGGCACGGGCGAGATCGCCGACCGCCTCGCCACCGAGCTCGACTTCGTGTCGGTGCTCCACCGGGAGCGGAAGGAGGGCCTCGGGCCTGCGTACCTCGCGGGCTTCCGCCGGGCGCTCACGGAGGGAGCCGACTACGTGCTCGAGCTGGACTGCGACTTCTCGCACGATCCCGCGGACGTCCCACGGCTGCTCGCGGCGTGCGACGCCGGCGCCGATCTCGCGCTCGGCTCGCGCTACGTCAAAGGCGGCGGCACCGAGAACTGGGGGATCGCCCGCCGCGTCGTCTCCTGGGGCGGCTCGTTCTACGCGCGGGCGATGCTCGGCGTCCCGGTCCGCGACCTGACCGGCGGCTTCAAGTGCTTCCGCCGAGTCGTGCTCGAGACGATCGACCTCGACGCGATCGAGTCGAAGGGGTACGCGTTCCAGATCGAGACGACGTATCGGGCGCTCCGCAAGGGCTTCCGCGTGGTCGAGGTGCCGATCCGCTTCGTCGACCGGACCGAAGGCCAGTCGAAGATGAGCCGGGCGATCTTCCTCGAGGCGGTCTGGAAGGTGCCGCTCCTCCGGCTGCGGGCCCTGGCCGGGAGGGTCTGACAACGCTACGCTGCGCGCCGTGCAGGAGCTGGACCAGACGACGTTCGATGACGCGATCGCGGGCGGGCCGCTCATCGTCGACTTCTGGGCGCCGTGGTGCAGGCCGTGCAAGGCGATCGAGCCGGTGCTCGAGGAGCTCGAGTCGCGCGTGCCCGTCGCACGGCTGAACATCGACGAGCACCCCGAGATCGCGTCGCGCTTCGAGGTGTTCGCGATCCCGACGGTGATGCTCTTCGCCGACGGCGCGCCGCGCGGCACCGTCCACGGTGCGCGACCGCTCGCGCACTTCGAGCGCTGGCTAGCGGAAGTGCTCCCAGCCGCGCAGCTCGACGGGGTCGCCGTGCAGCGTCAGAGCGACGCCTGAGCCCTCCTCGCAGCGACCGATCACGGTGAAGTCGAGCGGGTCAGGCGTCGCCGCGAGCAACTCGTAGTCCTCCCCGAACCCAACGTCCTCGATCAGCGCACCGGGCGCGAGCGGCACGCGCTCGAGCTCGATGACGACGCGGCAGCCGGAGCGCTGCGCGATGTGCGCCGCGTCGACCGCGAGCCCGTCGGAGACGTCGATCATCGCGCTCGCCACGCGAGCGAGCCGTTTGCCTTCCTCGATGCGAATCGGCGGCCGCGAGAGCCGACCCTCGCGAAACGCAGCCCCAGCGGCGCCCAGCGGCCCTGTCACGACAACCGTGTCGCCCGAACGCGCGCCGGCGCGTCCCGGGACCCGCTCGGCGCGCCCCAGTGCCGTGACCGACACCAGCACGGACTGTGCGCGCGTCGTGTCGCCGCCCCGCACCGGCACACCGGGCCCGTTCAGCCCCTCGTAGAGCTCGACCACGTCCTCGAGCCGCGTATCTCCCGGTGCGCCGAAGGCGACGAGAAGCGCGAGCGGCTCCGCGCCGGACGCTGCGAGGTCGCTGATGTTCACGGCCGCCGCGCGAAACCCGAGGTCGCGCCACGACACGAGGTCGAAGCGGAAGTGCACACCTTCGACGAGCGCGTCACACGTGACGACGAGTCCGCCCACTTCGGCGGCGTCGTGCTCGATGCCCTGCGCAAGCCCGCGCCGCTCCAGCTCGGCGAGCAGGCCGAGCTCGCCTGCCTCGTCGAGCCTCAAAGCTCCTCGATGCGGACTCGGCCGTCGAGCGTCTTCGGCTCGAGCGCGTACAGCGCGTCGTAGAGGCGCGCGTGGAACGTGCCCGGGCCGCCTGCGCCCTCGGCGGCGTCCTCCGCAGCGACGCCGAACGCCGCAAGTGCCTCGGCGGCCGCTTCGAGCGGCTCGTCCGGCTTCGCCGCGAGGAAGCAGCCGGTCAGGGCCGACGACATGCACCCGGTTCCGGTCACCGTCGCGAGCAGCTCGTGCCCGTTCGCAATCGCAAGCACGCGCTCGCCGTCGCTCACATGGTCGACAGCGCCGGTGACCGACGCGATCACGCCGAGCCGCTGCGCCGCGGTGCGCGCGAGCTCCGCCGCGTCGATGCCCGCCGCGATCGACTCGACGCCGCGCACCTCGGCATCTGCGCCGATCAAGGTTGCGACTTCGCCGGCGTTTCCGCGCAGCACGGTCACGTCGACGAGCTCGAGAATGCGGCGGGACGTCGAGGTGCGGAACTCGGTGGCGCCGGCGCCGACGGGATCGAGAACGACGGGGATCTGACGCGCGCTTGCAACGCCGCCGGCGAGCAGCATCGCCTCGATCCAGTGCGCCGAGAGCGTGCCGATATTGAGGACGAGCGACGACGCGATCCGCGCCATCTCCTCGACCTCTTCACCCGCGTGCGCCATCACCGGCAGCGCACCGAGCGCGAGCGTCGCGTTCGCCGTCTCGTTCATGACGACGTAGTTCGTGATCTGATGGACGAGCGGCTTCCGCTCGCGCATCGTGCGGAGCGTCGTTCCCGCAGCAATCATCGTGCCTTCACCCCCAGGACGTCGACGGGACCTTCACCGGAACCGAGCTCGACGAGACCCTGCTCGACGGCCCGGGCCGCTGCGACCGCCGCGCCGCGCGCGGCGTCGGCGAGGCTCTCGCCGCGCGCCAGAAGCGCCGTGAGCGTCGCCGAGTGCGTGCAGCCGGCACCGTGCGTTGCCGCGACAGCGTGACGCTCGACCGGAATCTCCGTGTGCGACACACCGTCGAACAAGTGGTCGACGGGTGGGTCGCCGTGCCCGCCGGTCACGAGCGCAGCGGGCGCGCCGAGCTCGTGCAGCCGCTCCGCCAGCTCGGCCCGGGAGCCGTCGAGCCCTGTGAGTGCCTTCGCCTCCATGAGGTTCGGCGTCACGACGGTCGCAAGCGGGAAGAGCCGGCCGACGAGTGCGTCGACGGCGTCGTCCTCGAGCAGCTTCGCCCCCGAGCTCGCGACCATCACCGGATCGACGACGAGCGGCGGCCGTCTCGGGGCGAGATAGTCCGCCACGGTCTCGATCAGCACGCGCGAGAAGAGCATCCCGGTCTTCGCCGCATCGACGCCGAGGTCCGAGAAGACCGCGTCGAGCTGCTCGCGCACGAACGCCGGCGGCAGCTCGTAGATCGCGGTCACACCGACGGTGTTCTGCGCGGTGAGCGCGACGAGCACCGACGTCCCGTACGCGCCCGCCGCGGCGAACGCCTTCAGGTCGGCCTGGATGCCGGCGCCGCCGCCGGAGTCGGAGGTCGCGATCGTCAGTGCGCGAGGAACCAAGAGCCCTCCCTTCGCCGGCATGATCCGGATCAGGTTCGACGGGTGTGATCTCAGCCGCGCCGTGCGGCACCCCGGTGTCGTCAGGCTAACAGCCCATCATTGGGCAGGTGCGCTTTCTCGGGCTGCTCGCACTGCCGGGGATCTGGC
>JBGPLW010000286.1:0-3857 GCA_041486645.1 Gaiellaceae bacterium
ATGCCGAAGTTCGTGGTGTCGACCACGCTCGGCGAGGCGGCGTGGAACAACTCGACGGTGATCGACGAGGCGCAGATCGCGTCGCTCGAGGGTCGCATCCTCGTCGCGGGCAGCGTCAGCCTCGCACGCTGGCTCATGGTGCACGAGCTCGTCGACGAGCTCCGGCTGCTTGTCTATCCTGTCGTTCTCGGGAGCGGCATGCGCCTGTTCGGCGAGCAGAAGAAGACGGAACTGAAGCTCGCCGAGACGCAGTCGTACGCGTCCGGAGTCGTCAAGCTCGCCTACCGCCGATGAGTTTTCGGCCCAACCGCCGTCTCAACCGACAATGACTGAGCTCACCGACCGCACACGCTGGCTCGCCCTATACGTCCTCTGCCTGGGCGACCTGATGATCGTCCTCGACACGACGATCGTAAACGTTGCACTGCCGTCGATCAGGAACGATCTCGGCTTCTCGCAGACCTCGCTCGCCTGGGTCGTGAACGCCTACATCCTCACGTTCGGCGGCTTTCTCCTGCTCGGCGGCCGGCTTGCCGACCTGTTCGGCGCACGCCGGCTGTTCCTCGGCGGGATCTCGCTCTTCACCGTCGCGTCGCTCGCCTGCGGCCTCTCGACCTCGCAGGGTCTGCTCGTGACGGCGCGCGCGGTGCAGGGAGTCGGCGGCGCAGTCGTCTCGGCCGTCGCCTTTTCGCTGATCATGAACCTGTTCACGGAGGCGGGTGAGCGGGCGAAGGCGATGGGTTTCTTCGGCTTCGTCATGTCCGGCGGCGGCACCATCGGCGTGCTGCTCGGCGGCGTCCTCACCGACACGCTGTCGTGGCACTGGATCTTCCTCGTCAACCTGCCGATCGGCGTCCTCGTGTACGTCCTTTCGCTGCGGCTGCTGCCGGCTGCGCGCGGGATCGCGACCGGGCGCGTCGACGTCGCCGGCGCGATCACGGTGACGGCGTCGTTGATGCTCGCGGTCTACGCGATCGTCAACGGGAACGACAAGGGCTGGACGTCGGGGCAGACGCTCGGTCTGCTCGGCGCGGCTGTCGCGCTGATGGCGGTGTTCCTCACGCTCGAGTCGCGGATCGCGTCGCCGCTCGTGCCGCTCGGCCTCTTCCGGCTGCGCAACGTCGCGACCGCGAACGTCGTCGGCGTCCTCTGGTCGGCCGCGATGTTCGCGTGGTTCTTCCTCTCGGCGCTCTATCTCCAGCTCGTGCTCGGGTACAGCCCGCTCAAGGTCGGGCTCGCGTTCCTGCCGGCCAACCTGATCATGGGCGCGTTCTCGGTCGGTCTCTCCGCAAAGCTTGTGATGCGCTTCGGCATCAGGCCGCCGCTCGCCGTCGGCTTGCTGTTCGCCGCGGCGGGGCTCGTGCTCTTTGCGCGCGCGCCGGTCGGAGGCAGCTTCGTCGTCGACGTCCTCCCGAGCATGATCCTGCTCGGCTTCGGTGCCGGCATGGCGTTCAATCCGCTGCTGCTCGGCGCGATGAGCGACGTCGAGCCGTCTCAGTCCGGGCTCGCGTCGGGTGTCGTCAACACGGCGTTCATGATGGGCGGCGCGCTCGGCCTCGCAGTGCTCGCGAGCATCGCCGCGTCGCGGAGCGACAGCCTGACCGCATCCGGCGACGGCAAGCTCGCAGCGCTCGTCGGTGGCTACCACCTCGCGTTCCTCGTCGGTGCGATCTTCGCAGCGTCGGCGACAGCGGTCGGCGCAGCGTTCTTCCGAACGCGGACGGCGCACGACGCCCACATGGCAGCGACCGGGGAGCCGGCAACCGCGGAGTCGTGACCCCAGATCTTCTAGACTCGTAGGACTTTGAGGGACACCGGCGGAACGTCGCAGGATCTCGCGGCGCTTCGCCGCAGCAGCGTCGAGACCACGTGATCGGAGCCCTTCTCGTCGCCGGGCTGGGCGCGGTCGCGCTCGGCGGGGTTCTCGGCGCCCGCCGGACGCTCTTCACGCCCGGTCTCGCAGTGCAAGCCGCAGGCGCGTGCGCGATCGCCGTGGCCGGCTTCTGGGAGCTCGGCGCGGGAAGCGCACTCGGGGCGGCATTCACAAGCTCGTTCACGGTGCGTGTCGGCGTCGACCCGCTGAGCGGCCTCTTTCTCGGCACGCTCGGGCTGATCGCGGCGCCTGCGCTCGTTTTCTCGACTCGGTACTTGCAGGCGACTGCGCGCGGCCGCGTCATCGGAATACTCACGTCGGTCTTTCTGCTCGCGCTCGCGCTCACGCTGTGCGCGCGCGACCCGCTGACGTTCCTCGCCGGCTGGGAGCTGATGACGCTGTCGTCCGCGGCGGTGATACTCGTAGCGCGTCGCGCGGACAGGGAGGCGCGCCACACCGTCTTCAGCTACCTCGCGGTGACGCACCTCGGCGGCGTGGGCACATGGGTCGCGGTCCTGCTGCTCGCGAAGTCGGGTGCGATCGGCCATCCCGGCGCGATCGCGTCGGGCTCAGGCGTTCAGATCGCGATCGCGCTCGCGGCGCTCGTCGGCATGGGGACGAAGGCGGGCGTCATCCCTCTGCACGTCTGGCTGCCGCGCGCGCATCCGCTCGCGCCTGCGCCCGTGTCCGCCTTGATGAGCGGCGTGATGATCAAGGTCGCGCTGTACGCGCTCATTCGCGTGCTCGTCGAATGGGACGGCGTGCTGCCGGTGTGGTTCGGTGTTCTCGTGCTCGGCGTCGGAGCGTTGTCGTCGGTCGGCGGCGTCGTGTACGCGCTCTTCGAGCACGACCTGAAGCGGTTGCTGGCGCTGCACTCGATCGAAAACGTCGGGATCATCGTGCTCGGCATCGGCGCGTGCCTCGTCCTCCGTGCACGCGGCGCCGACACGTGGGCCGCTGTCGCACTCGCAGCCGCGCTCCTCCACACCGTGAATCACGCCGTGTTCAAGGCGCTCCTCTTCCTCGGCGCGGGCGCGTTCGAGCGCGCGGTCGGGTCGCTCGAGATCGATCGCCTCGGCGGGCTGCTGCGCCGCATGCCATGGACGGGTGCGGCGTTCTTCGTCGGCGCGATGGCGATTGCCGGCCTGCCGCCGCTCAACGGCTTCGCCTCGGAGTGGCTCACGCTTCAGGCACTGCTTCACGTGCCCGCCTACGGACACGTCGCCGACGGGCTCGCAGGCGCGCTCGCGCTCGCGGCGCTTGCCGCAACCGCGGCCCTCGCGGTGTTCTGTTTCGTCAAGGTCGTCGGGCTGGTGCTCCTCGGCCCGCCGCGCACGCCCGCCGCGGCGGCCGCCGAAGAGGCGCCGCTGCCGCAGCGCGCGGCCGTGGGCGCGCTTGCGCTTGTCTGCGTCGTGCTCGGCGTGGCGCCCGGCCTGCTCTACGGGCGGCTCGTCGGCCTCGCACCGTGGTCTGCGCCTGTGACGACGCGCGCCGGCCTCCATGTCCCGGGAACGGGCTCGCTGCCGACCGTCGGTCTCGTCGTCGTGCTCGCTGGGCTCACCGTCGTGCTCGCGCTCTTGCGCGGAACGCGCAGCGCCGCCCCCGCACCGACGTGGGCATCCGGACAGCGCGTGGAGCCCGCGCTGAACTGGACGAGTGCAGGGTTCACGAAACCGCTTCGCCTCGTGCTCGAGACCGTGCTGCGCCCGCAGCGCGAGATCGCAACACGCATCGAGCACGGCGTCGTGCAGGACGTGTCGTACAGCGGCAGCGTCCCGCACCTGATCGACGAGCACCTCTACGCCCCCGCCGCGCGTGCTGCGCTCGGCGCGGCGGCCCACGCGCGCCGTCTGCAGACGGGCAGTCTCGGAACCTACGTCGCGTACCTGATCGCGCTCGTCATCGTGTTGCTCGCAGCCGCACGGCTGGGGTTGATCGGATGAGCGCTGCGAGCGTCGTCACCGGTGCCGGGCAGCTTGCGGGC
>JBGPLW010000287.1:0-3829 GCA_041486645.1 Gaiellaceae bacterium
CATGCTCGCCGCGCGCCATCCCGAGCTTTGGCGCGCAGCCGTCGACATGTTCGGCCCGTACGACCTCGTCACCTTCAGCGAGCGCATTCCCGAGACATGGAAGCCGTTCTTCGCGCTCACGCTCGGGAACGTGGAGAGCGAACGCGACTTCCTCGTCGAGCGATCGCCCCGCACGTACATCGAGAGCGTCGCCTGCCCGCTGCTCGTGATCCAGGGCCAGAACGATCCACGCGTCGTGGAGCAAGAGTCGCGCGATCTCGTCGAGGGGCTGCGCGGCCTCGGCAAGGACGTCGACTACCTCGTGTTCGAGGACGAGGGGCACGACGTGCTCAAGCTCGCGAATCGCGTGCGCTGCTACGACGCAATCACCGGCTTCTTCTCCGCGCACCTCGCTTCCTGAGCGTGCTCCGCGCCGTCTTCGCCGCCGTCGTGATCCTCGGCGCGCCTCCGCCCGTGAACGCGCCGGTCCCGACGACCGCACCGGCTCTGCGTGCCGCCTACGCCGCCACGACGGGCGCGCTCGACACCGCTGTCGGGCGCTGGGGCGGGCGGGGGCCGGTTCCTCACGACGTCGAGCTGCTTGCGCTCTACGAGGAGCGGATCGTGCGCCTGCTCGCGGCCGAGCCGCGGCTTGCCCGCGCGGTGCCCGCTGCCCGTGAGGACGTCACCGCGCGGGCCGATCTGTTTCGGCTCTCGCAGCCGTATCCGCCTCGCAAGCGGATCACGCTCGGCGTTCCGCGGCAGCCGCTCGAGCTCCGGCGCTGGTACGTCGAAGCGCAGCACCGTTTCGGCGTTCCGTGGAGTGTCCTCGCCGCGGTCAATTTCGTCGAGTCCGGCTTCGGGAAGCTGCGCAACGACAGCGTGTCCGGCGCGCAGGGGCCGATGCAGTTCATGCCGGCGACCTGGAAGGCGTACGGGCTCGGCGGGAGCGTGCACGACCCCCACGACTCGATCATGGGCGCTGCGAACTACCTGCACGCGAACGGCGCGCCAGAGCGAACGCGAAACGCGCTCTATCACTACAACCCGTCGGCGCTCTACGTCGACGCTGTAATGCGCTACGCGCTTCGGATCGCACGCGATCGCAACGCGTTCCTCGCCTACTACTGCTGGCCGGTGTTCGTGCGGACGACGGCCGGGGTGAAGCGGGTGACCGGCCCGACTCGGTGACCCGGTCACGCGCTTCGGCTGAGGCGCCACGCAGCCCGGGCGCCGAGGCGAGGCCCACTGTGGAGGAGGCCGTGGGCGTACACCCGGCCGGCGAGCCGGATGAGCGCGTAGATCGAGCCGAGGACGAGCACGACCGCGAGCGCGTGCTCCCAGAGCGGGACGCCGACGAGCGCACTCCGGGCCGGTAGGACGAGTGGCGCGGTGAGCGGGAAGACGGTGAGCACGTGCGCGAGGACGCCGTTCGGGGCGGCGGCGAGAGCGACGTAGCCGGCGAAGTAGGCGGCGACGAGCACGAACCCCACGGGCTGTCCCGCCGTGCTTGCGTCCTGCTGCCCGGACGCGAGGGCGCCTGCTGCGGCGAAGGTGACCGCGTAGAGCGCGAAGCCGAGCGCGAACCAGGGCACGACGAGGGCGAGGCTGCCGCCGAGGGCGGCCGGCGCGTCGAAGACGCCGGCAGCGAGGAGGCCGGCGGCGAGTCCGGCGACGAGTGTGAGCTGCGCGAAGCCGATCAGGCCGATCCCGATCACCTTGCCCGCGAGGAGCTGGCGCGGCCGCATCGTCGAGAGAAGCAGTTCGACAACGCGGTTGCTCTTTTCCTCGACGACCCCGACGAGCACCCACTCCCCGTAGACCCAGAGGGCGAAGAGCATCAGCCCGGCCCCGAGCGCGGCGACGGCGACCTCGGCATCGGATGTCTTCGCGGACGCCGGCTCGAGTGCCGACGTCGTGAGCTCCGGCGCCGGCGGCAGGTGCCGGCGCAGTGCGCGCACCGCCGTGTCTGCGACCGCCGCGAGCTTCGCGTCGACGTTCGCCCGGAAGACGAGCCTGTCCTCGCGGAGGAGGAGCAGCGCGTCGACCTTCTTGGCTGCGAGCTCCTGCCGTCCCGCGGCCGCAGAGGCGACCACGTGCAGCCGCATCTTCGCGTCGAACGGCACCGCAGCGCGTTGCAGCGCGGCGTCGAGCCCGCGAGGCGCCGGCGCCGTCACGGCAACGCGGTATGTCGTTCCCTTCGTAAAGGCCGCGTTGAACGCCGTCGACCCGCCGACGAGCAAGAGCAGGACGAGCGTCGCGAAGAGGAACGCGCGGCTGCGCAGCCGCTCGCGGATCTCGCGCCGCGCGACGAGCATGATCGCGCGCTGCCCGCTCATTGGCCCACCAGCTCCAGGAAGACCTCCGCAAGCGACGGCGGGCCGTAGCTGAACTCGACAACCCGGGCCGTCCGCTCTGCCGCCGCGAGCACCTCCTCCGGGTCGACGTCCCGGCCTGCGAGCAGCCGCAGGTCGCCGTTGCGGCGTTCGACGAGCTCGACCCCGGCAACGTCCGGCAGCCAGTGTGACGGCGCGCCGTCGAGCTGGATCTCGATCCGCCGCCCTTGCGACCGGCGCCTCAACACGTTCACGTCTCCGGTGGCGACGACGCGGCCGCGGTCGATGATCGCGACCTCCGCGCAGATGTCCTCCACGAGCTCGAGTTGGTGGCTCGAGAAGAGGACCGCAGCACCGCGGGCCGCCTCGCCGCGGAGCACCTCGGCGAGCGTGCGCACGGCGACAGGGTCGAGTCCCGCGAACGGCTCGTCGAGGACGAGCAGCTCCGGCTCGTGCAGCAACGCGGCGGCGAGTTGCGCGCGCTGTTGATTCCCGTGCGAGAGCTCCTCGACCTTCGCGTCGGCACGGTCGGCCAATCCGAGGCGCTCGAGCCACCGCGATGCAGCGGTCCGCGCGGCATCCGTGCTGAGCCCATGCAGGCAGCCGAAGTACTCGAGCTGCTCGCCCACGCGCATCCGTGGGTAGAGGCCGCGCTCCTCCGGCATGTAGCCGAATCGCAGCACCTCCGCGAGACCGATCGGCCGGTCGTCCCAGAGCAGCTCGCCGCCGTCGAGCTCGACGAGGCCGAAGACGGCGCGCATCGCCGTCGTCTTGCCGGCGCCGTTCGGCCCGAGGAAACCGAGCATCCGCCCACGCCCGACCGAGAACGAGCAGTCGGCGAGCGCCTCCACCGCTCCGAACCGCTTGCTCGCGTGCGAGTAGGTGAGCATCGCGCCTCCCGGTGACCAGAATCACCCTGCTCGTTCGGCGCGGGCAGCGGTACTTTCCCGCACACCTCGCGCAGGTCGCGGTCAACCCGCAGTCGTGATCCGCGATTTTCCGGATGGCCGGCCTACGCCGGCAGGCCATCCTGCGCACAACCACCGACGGAGGAGGGAGCAGAGCCATGGGCGGGCTGAATCTCGCCGGCCGCGCCGGCCGCTGGAGCGCGGAGCACTGGAAGCGGGCGCTCTTCGGCTGGCTCGTCTTCGCGGTCGCGGCCATGCTCGTCGGGAGCGTCGCCGGCCACGTCCAGATGAAGGACTCCGAGTCCGCCTCCGGCGAGGCGGCGACGGCGCTGAAGATGCTCGAACGGGCCGGCCTGACCCAGCCGTCGACCGAGAACGTGCTCGTCCAGAGCCGTCTCTACGACGCGAGCAGCCCCGCGTTCGTCTCGACGGTCGCCGCGGTCGTGCAGACCCTCGCCCTGCAGCCGAACGTCACAAACATCCAGAACCCGATGTTCAAGCAGGGTGGAGGCGGCCAGATCTCGCGTGACGGCCACTCCGTGCTCGTCACGTTCGACATCCGCGGCGACCCGAACAAGGCGAAGGACAAGGTCGAGCCGATCCTCG
>JBGPLW010000288.1:0-3726 GCA_041486645.1 Gaiellaceae bacterium
ATCGTCACGGGCAAGCCGGCCATCACCTCGAAGATGCCTTCGAAGTCCGCCTGCTGGAACGGCAGCAGGCGCTCGAGCGCCGCGCGCCTCCCGGTCTCGTCCGACGCGAGGATCATCTCCTGCATGACGGGGAGCCGGTCCTCGCCGAAGAACATGTGCTCGGTGCGGCAGAGGCCGATGCCCTGCGCGCCGAACTCGCGCGCCTTCGCGGCGTCCTCGGGGTTGTCGGCGTTCGCGCGAACCTTCAGGCGGCGCACCTCGTCGGCCCAGCCGAGGATCGTCTCGAAGTCCTCGTTGATCTGCGGCGGCACGAGCGGCACCTCGCCGATGATCACGCGGCCGGTGCCGCCGTCGATCGTGATCGTGTCGCCCTCGCGCAGCTCCCGCCCGCCGATGCGCGCGGTCCGCGACTCCATGTCGATCTCGAGCCCCTCGCAGCCGGCGACGCACGGCTTGCCCATTCCGCGAGCGACCACCGCCGCGTGCGACGTCATGCCACCGTGCGCGGTCAGCACGCCCCGTGACTGGATCATCCCGTGGATGTCGTCAGGCGTCGTCTCCCAGCCGACGAGGATGACGGCCTCGCCGCCCTTGCCTCGCTCCTCGGCGGTGTCGGCGTCGAGCGCGATCGCGCCGCACGCTGCGCCCGGCGACGCGTTGAGCCCGCGTGCGGCCACCTCGACTTCGGCGTTCGGGTCGATCATCGGATGCAGGAGCTGGTCGAGCGCGGCCGGGTCGATGCGCGCGACCGCTTCTTCGCGCGAGATGAGACCTTCGGCCGTCATGTCGGCTGCGGAGCGCAGCGCGGCGGCCGCCGTGCGCTTCGCCGAGCGCGTCTGGAGGAGGTAGAGCGTTCCGTCCTCGACCGTGAACTCGATGTCCTGCATGTCGCGGTAGTGGTGCTCGAGCCGGTGCATCGTGTCGACGAGCTGGTCGAAGGCCTCGGGCAGCCGCGCGCGCATCTCCTCGATGGGCTGCGGCGTCCGGATTCCTGCGACGACGTCCTCGCCCTGTGCGTTCACGAGGTACTCGCCGTACAGGCCGGTCTCCCCCGTCGACGGGTCGCGCGTGAAGCACACGCCGGTCGCCGAGCGATCGCCCTTGTTGCCGAACACCATCTGCACGACGTTCACGGCCGTGCCGATGTCGTCGGGGATCGAGTACGTGCGCCGGTACACCTGCGCGCGCGGGTTCTGCCACGACTGGAAGACGGCGGCGACGGCGCGCGTCAGCTGCTCGCGCGCGGCCTGCGGGAAATCGTGCCCCGTCTCGTGCAGGTAAATGCCCTTGAACGTCTCGACCAGCTGCGCGAGATCGTCGGCGGAGAGATCGATGTCCAGCTGCACACCACGCGCTCGCTTGAGATCGCCGAGCGCCTGCTCGAAGCGGTGGCCGTCGACACCGTCGACGACCTCGCCGTACATCTGGATCAGCCGCCGGTACGAGTCGCGCGCGAAGCGCGCATTCCCCGTCGAGCGCACGAGCCCCTCGACCGCATCGTCGTTCAGGCCGAGGTTGAGGATCGTGTCCATCATCCCGGGCATCGAGACGGCCGCACCGGAGCGCACGGAGACGAGCAACGGCTCCTCGTTGTCGCCGAAGCGCTTGCCTGCCTTCGCCTCGAGCTGCTCGATGTGCCGCGTCATCTCGCCTTCGAGACCGTCGGGCAGACCGCCCTCGCGCATGTACGCGCGGCACGCGTCGGTCGTGATCGTGAAGCCCGCCGGAACGGGCACGCCGAGCTGCGTCATCTCGGCGAGGCCGATGCCTTTGCCGCCGAGCAGCTCCCTGCCGCCGTCACACGGCTCTTCGAAGTCGTAGATGAACTGCGTCATGGGCGAGGCGGATCTTGTCATAGATACCTGCGTGAACTCCCCGCAAATCGTGGGTCTCGGCGGCTTTCCGAGCGCCGAGATGCTCGAGCACGTCCTGCAGCTTGCCCGCGGGCGCAGGGTGCTGTACGACGGAACTGCGAGCCCACAGTACGGCGCGCCCGAGCTCGCCGCAGATGTCACAACGCTCTCGTTCTATCCCTGGCCGCCGGCGGAGCTCCGCGAGCTTGCTCTCGCGCACGACGTCATCCTCGTCGGCGGCGGCAATACCGCGAACCTGCTCGCGGTCTGGCGCGTGCACGGTTTCGACCGGATCCTGCGCGAGGCCTGGGAGGCGGGCGTCCTCCTCACGGGCTGGAGCGCCGGGATGATCTGCTGGTTCGAGGCGGGCGTGACCGACTCGTTCGGCCCGCAGCTCGAAGGGATGCGCGACGGTCTCGGTTTCCTGCCCGGGAGCGCCTGCCCGCACTACGACGGCGAAGAATTGCGGCGGCCCGTCTACCAGCGGCTCGTCCGCGAGGGCTTCCCGGCGGGGATCGCGCTCGACGACGCTGCGGGCGCGCGCTACGTCGGCACCAGGTTGCATTCGGTCGTTGCGCCTGCAGGGTCCGGCGGCTATGCGGTCGGGCCCGAGGGCGAGGAGCCCTTCGAGGTCGTCGTTCTCTAGCGCTTGCGCCGGGCGCGGAACTCTGCGAGCCACGCGACGGCGCGCAGGCCGATCCAGATGGGCGTGAGCAGGACGTAGAAGACGAAGTCTGCGATCGCCATCAACGTCCACCACGCGACCCAGTAGCGGATCGGCACCGAGCCCTTCTCGTTCTTCATGCGGCGGTCTTCCGCTCTTCGATCACGCGCAGGACGCGGTGCGCGGTCTCTTCGATCGAGAGGTCGGAGATGTCGATCACCGGACAGCCGAGCCGGCGATGCAGCTTCTCCGCCTGCTCGAGCTCCTCGTAGATCTCCGTCAGCTCCGCGTACTGCCGGCTGCGCGCTCCCATCGTGCGTGCGCGCGCACGCCGGATCTCGACGAGACGGTTCGGGTCGATCGTGAGGCCGACGATCTTGCGCTGGTCGACCTCGAAGAGATCCGCGGGCGGCTCGATTCCCTTCACGACCGGGACGTTCGCGGCCTTGTGGCCGAGGTAGCCGAGATACATCGAGAGCGGCGTCTTCGAGGTGCGCGAGACACCGACCAGCACGAGGTCGGCGTCGTGCAGCCCACGGCCGACGCCGTCGTCGAAGCGCACCGCGAACTCGATCGCCTCCATCCGCTTGAAGTACGCCGAGTTGAGCGGCGGACGAGAGCCCGGCGTCATGCGCGCCGCCATGCCGGACACGCGTGCGACCGCGTCGATCGGCTGGCCGAGCAGGTCGCAGTAGTGCAGCTTCGCGCGGCGGCAGAGCGTGCGCATGACATCGCGGAGCTCCGGCTCGACGAGTGTGTAGACGACGACGGCGGGACGGCCCTTCATCCTCGTGACCGCGAGGTGGAGATCCTCCTCCGACTCGACGCGCGGATGGCGGATCTCGACGAAGTCCTGCTCGGGGAACTGCGCCTCGAGTGCCTGCACGAGGCGCGCGGCCGTCTCGCCGGTGGCGTCGCTCACGACGTGCAACTCGACAGGGGTCGTCGTCACGCGTCGGACGCTATCGCGTGAACCCGGGCGTCGGTGATTCGCGCGAGATCTCGGGGGTCGAGCTCGAGCTGGAGGCCTCGGCGCCCGCCGTTCACGAGGATCGTCTCGTGTTCGAGCGCGGACGAGTCGAGATGCGTCGGCAGCTGCTTGCGCTGTCCGAGTGGGCTCGTGCCGCCGCTCACGTAGCCGGTCGCGCTCTGCGCCTGGCCCTTGTCGGCCATGCGCGCCCGCTTGCCGAGCCGCTTCAGGTCGAGCTG
>JBGPLW010000289.1:0-3719 GCA_041486645.1 Gaiellaceae bacterium
ACCCGATGCCATAGACCGTCCCGGAGGTGCCGACACTCCGAGCGGCGGGCGATCCTCTTGGAGGAGACTTCCACTCGTGCAGCCGCCAGACGTGAGCTATGCCCGCAGCGGCGACGTGGCGATCGCCTACCAGGTCGTCGGCGCAGGCCCGCCCGATGTCGTCTTTGTGCGCGGTGTGACCGGCGACCTGCTCTCGACCTGGGAGCAACCGCTGCTCGTACGCCACGTCGAAGGTCTCGCCGCCTGTGGCCGACTGCTCATGCTCGACAAGCGCGGCACGGGCCTCTCCGATCGCGTGCGAGAGGTGCAATCGATCGAGACCGCGATGGACGACATACGGGCGGTCATGGACGCCGTTGGTTCGCAGCGCGCGGTGCTCTGGACCGGTTCGTCGAGCACCGGCATCGGCGTGCTGTTCGCGGCGACCTATCCCGAGCGCTGCGCGGGTCTCGTCCTCTTCAGCCCCAGCGTGAAGGGAACCCGCTCGCCCGACTACCCGTGGGCACCGACCCAGGACGAATGGCGCGAACGCCTCGCTGCCGTTCGTGCCGGCTGGGGAGAGCGGAGCTACCTCGAGGCCCTCGCCCGCGAATGGGCTCCTGAGGTCGCCGACGACGAGGGCTTCCGCGACTGGTTCGTCTGGCACATGCGCCGGAGCCTCAGTCCGGGTGCCGCTCTGACGTCGTTCCGCACCGAGATGGAGCTCGACGTGAGCGACGTTCTCGCCGCCATTCGCGTGCCGACGCTCGTCTTCCCACATCCGTCCCTCCCCGGTCCCGGGCACTACACCGCAGAGCGGATTCGAGGGGCCGAGGTCGTCGAGCTGCCGCCTCTCGCGGGCAGCTACACCTGGGTCGACGACGACGCCCACCGCGCGACGATGGAGGCCACGGCGCGTTTCATCTCGCGCCTCGCGCAGCCCAGCGGCTCGACGCGCGTGCTCGCCACGATCCTTTTCACCGATATCGTCGGCTCGACCGAGCTGGCCTCGCGACTCGGCGACTCCGCCTGGCGAGAGCTCCTCGAGCGGCATCACGCGATCGTCCGCCGAGAGCTCGCTCGGTTCCAGGGTCGGGAGCTCGACACCGCCGGTGACGGGTTCTTCGCCTCGTTCGATGGGCCTGCCCGTGCCGTCCACGCCGCCACCGCCATCCGCGACGCGCTCCACACGCTCGAGCTCGAGATTCGGGCCGGGCTCCACACCGGTGAGTGCGAGGTCAGCGACGGCAAGATCGCCGGCGTTGCGGTCTCGATCGGCGCTCGCATCTCGTCGCTCGCTGCTCCCGGAGAGGTGCTCGTCTCGAGCACCGTCAAGGATCTCGTCGCCGGCTCAGGGCTTCGATTCGAGGAACGCGGCGTGCATCAGCTCAAAGGCATCCCCGACGCATGGAGCCTCTTCGCGGTCGCTCGCTGACGTTCCGCGGCTGCTCGATCCACGGCTTCGGTAATGATGCAGTCCGTGGGGACGGGACTCAGAGAAGCAGTGGACGTGAATGCGGCGCGGATCGTCGGCGAGACGCTTCGCACAGCCGGCTACACCGAGACGGCGATCACCGAGATGCTCGGCGACGACGCGTTCGCCGCGCGCAACAAGGATCTGCCGGTGATGCTCCGGCGCCTGCCGGAGACCCGGCTCGGCACCGTCGTCCGCGCGTTCTTCCTCGTCCAGCCCGTGCCGACGGCGGATCTGACGAAGGCGATCGGCGAGCGCGGCGTGAGCTCGCTCGAGGCGGCCGGAGTCGCCGAGGTCGGGGACGACGAGGTCGTGGTGCAGATGCGCATCCTCCCCGTCGCCGGTCTGCTCGTCGCCTCGGACGATGACCCGACCCATGATGACGACGACGACCTGCGGACGGACTTCGTCGCCGCCTACACCGCCGCCTCACGGCTCACCGACTCCCTGACGCCGCGGCCCGAGGTCGAGCGTGCGCTCGACGTCGGCACCGGAAGCGGCGTCCATGCACTGCTCGCGGCGCGCCACGCGAAGGAGGTCGTCGCAACCGACGTGAACGCACGCGCGCTCGCGTACACCGAGCTGAACGCGGCGCTGAACGGAATCCGCAACATCGAGTGCCGCGAAGGCAGCCTCTTCGAGCCCGTACAGGGCGAGACGTTCGACCTGATCATCTGCAACGCCCCGTATGTCGTGTCGCCCGAGACGCGATGGGCCTACCGCGACGGCGGCTTCGGCGCGGACGATGTGTCACAACGCGTCGTCACCACCGCCGCGGAGCATCTGCGCGACGGCGGCTACGCGGCTCTTCTCGTGTCCTGGCTCGGCTTCGACGAGGGGAAGCAGGACGTGCGGCCGCTCGAGTGGACCGATGCGACCGGCTGCGACTCGTGGATCCTTCCGATCTGGGGCGGCGATCCGCTGACGCATGCGGCCACATGGAACGACCATCTCTCCGACGATCCAGAGGCGTACGAGAAGGCGATCGCGGACTGGACGAGCTACCTCGGCGACCTCGGCGTGCACTGGGTGAGCGAAGGCGGCATCCTGCTGCACCGGCGCGACGGCGCTGAGCACACCGCGCGCATCGATCAGGTCGACGAAGACGACCTCGAAGATGCGGGCGACCAGATTCTGCGCGCGTTCGAGTCGCGCGCCGTGCTCTCGGAGATGGACACCGACGACGATCTACTCGACGCGAACGTCGCGGTCGCGGGCCCGGTGCGGCTCGAGCTGTCGCTCGAGCCGGAAGGCACGGGCACGATCGTCATGGGCGCGACCGTGAACCTCGACGAGGGAACGCACCCGTCGCTCGACGTGAGCGCCGACATGATCGAGGTGATCGCCGCGCTCGACGGCGCGAAGCGCTACGGCGACGTAATCGAGTCGGTGGCCTCGAGCCTCGACTTCACGCCTGCGGAGACGCAGAGGCTGCGCCGCGACGCGCTCGAGGTCGGGCGCGAGCTGCTCGAGCTCGGCGCGCTCTGCTTCGAGTAGGCCATGCTGCTCTTCCTCGGCGTGTCGGCGCTCGTGATCGCGATCCCCGGGCAGGACACGGCGCTCACGATCCGCAACACGCTGCTCGGCAGCCGCGCCACGGGCGTCGCGACCGCGCTCGGCGTCGGCGCCGGCCAGGCTGCGTGGACGCTCGCCACGGCGCTCGGCGTCGGCGCGCTCCTCGCCGCGAGCGAGCCCGCGTTCGCCGCGCTGCGGCTCGCGGGCGCCGCGTACCTGGTGTGGCTCGGCCTCCGCACGTTGTGGAACGCGGTGAGGGGCGCGAGCGCGACAGGGCACGGCGGCCGCGCCGCGCGCCGCCCTTCGGTCGCGTTCCGGCAAGGGCTCCTCAGCAACCTCGGCAACCCGAAGATGCTCGCGTTCTTCACGAGCCTGCTGCCGCAGTTCAGCTCGACGAGCGCAGGACTCCTCGCGTACGGCCTGCTGTTCTGCATGCTCACGACCGTTTGGTTGAGCGCGTATGCCGCCGCCGTCTCACGCGCGCGCGGCCTGTTCGACCGCAGCCGCATCCGCCGCGTACTCGACGGGCTGACCGGACTCGTGCTCGTCGCGTTCGGGATCCGGCTCGCCGCAGAGCGCCCGTAGCCGTGGAACAGGTCCGGGTCGACAAGTGGCTCTGGGCCGCGCGGTTCTACAAGACGCGGAGCATCGCGACCGAGGCCGTGCTCGGCGGCCGTGTGAAGGTGAACGGCGGACGCGTGAAGCCGTCGAAGGAGGTGCGGCTCGACGACACGATCGAAGCGACCACCGG
>JBGPLW010000290.1:0-3712 GCA_041486645.1 Gaiellaceae bacterium
ACGTTCGAGCCCGGCACGTACGTCTGTGCGGGCTGCGGCACGACACTCTTCGAGTCGGAGACGAAGTACGACTCCGGCTGCGGGTGGCCCGCGTTCTACGCGCCCGCGACCGAAGACGCGATCGACGAGGAGACCGACGTCTCCTTCGGGATGACGCGCACCGAGGTCATGTGTTCCAGCTGCGGCGGCCACCTCGGCCACGTGTTCCCGGACGGGCCCCACCCGACCGGGCAGCGCTACTGCATCAACTCGGCGGCGCTGAAGCTCGAGGAGAAATAACGCGAAGGGCCCGGCGTAGCCGGGCCCTTCGTCCTGAGCAACCTGCTTTCAAGCAGGTTGCAGTCGTTTGCGCCGCTCGCACCATTCAACGACCGCAACCAGGTTGAAACCTGGTTGCTACATCTGGTCCAGGAACGGATCCCGCCCCGGATCGCCGCCCTTCGCGCGCAGCGCGAGCCGCGGCAGGTAGTTGTCCCAGCCGTGCGCGTGCGACGACGCCGCCTCCTCGGAGGGCAGCCCGCTGTGCACGAACGTGAGCTTCGTACCGTCGCCCGCCTGCTCGAGGACGATCTCCACCGTCGACGAGCCGGGCGGGACCGTGCCTTCGCCCTCCCAGCCCCATGTGTAGACGAGCCGGCTCGGCGCCTCGATCTCGACGAACTCGCCGCTCGCGATGTGGCCGGGGATCACCTCGACGCGGAACGGCCCGCCCGGCCGCGCCTCGAAGTCGAGCGACGTCCCCCACCAGGTCGACTGCTCCGCCGGATCGACGAGCAGCTTCCACACGGTCTCCGGTCGCGCGCCGATCGTCAGCTCCCGCTCGACCGTGAAGGTCTCAGTTGCGCTTTCCATCGTCCTTCCTTTCCTCTCGTTCGGCCTCGTGCTGCAACGCCTCGAGCCGTTCGCCCCAGGACGCCTCGAGGAACGCCTTCAGCTCGGCGAGCCCCTGCGGGCGCGCGCGGTACAGACGCTGGGTGCCGTTCCGTCGCTCGTCCACCAGCCCCGCCTCCTTGAGCACGCTCAAATGCTGCGAGATCGCAGGCCGCGTCACCTCGAATTGCGAGGCGATTGCGCCGGCGGAGAGCTCCTCGTCCCAGACGAGCTGGAGGATCCGGCGGCGGCGCGGCTCGGCGATTGCCCGCAGTGCAGCTTCCATGGGCGGTATTTAAGCACTTGCTTACGTAAGTGTCAACTTACAGGTGCCTGGCTCCGCGAAGCGGTGCCAGGCCGCTTTTCATCTTCAGCACTTGCTCGCAACAGCCGATACGGAAGGGATGCGGCGACCCTTCGGCCTGATCGTGCCGGTGGTCATCATGTGCGGCGGCCTGCCGGTTGCCGCGCTGGTGCTCTTCGGCGAGCACGAGGTCATGCCGCCCATGTGGGTGCACTTCTACGGCGTCGGCGTCAGCGCCCTCGCGGCGACGGTGCTCGCCGCCGCGGTGACGTGGTACGGAGCCCGCCAAGGCGACGTTCGCACGGTCGTCGTCGGCGGCGGCTTCTCGCTCATGGCGTCGCTCCTCGCGGTGCACGGCCTCTCGACGCCCGGGATGCTGATCGGCCGGAACGGGCTGATCGCGGTGACCGGAGCCGCGACGCTTCCGGTCGGAGGTTGCGTCATGGCGCTCTCGGCCTTGCCGCAGTTCGGCTCGGCGCGCGCGATCCCGCGCGTGCTCGTGGTGCAGCTCTCGCTGGCCGCTGCGATCGTGGCCTTCAGCATCGTCGGAGCGCTCGATCCGAAGCTCGTTCCCGGCGTGCCCGCGCCCAAGTCGGCGCCGGCGATCGCTCTCTTCGCACTCGGCCTCGTCGTCTACGGGGCACTCGCGATCCGCGCGACGAACACGTTCCTCCTCACGAGACGCGCCGCCGACTTTGCGGTCGTGCTCGGCATCGTGCTCCTCGCGTGCTCGCTCTACGGCGCGCTGATCCTCTCCTTCATGTACCTCGGCTGGTGGCTCGGCCACATCTTCGAGATGGCGGGGATCATCGTCGTCGGCAGCTCGCTCGTGTACGACCTTCGACGCGGCCGCCGGTCGCGCGCGCTCGTCGGCGACCTGCGTGCCGCGGAGCTCGTCGCGTCGGAGGAGGCGTATCTCGGCGCGCGCGTCCGCGCGCTCACCGTCCGGCTCGCAGTGAAGGACGCGTCGACTGAGGAGCACACCCGTCGCGTCGCGACGCTCGCGGTGCAGATCGGCGAGAAGCTCGGCCTCTCCCCCACGCGCCTGCGCAGCCTCGCGATCGGCGGCCTGCTCCACGACATCGGCAAGCTCTCGATCCCCGAGGGGATCCTGCAGAAGCCGGGGCCGCTCGACGACGACGAGTACGACATCGTCAAGCAGCATCCCGAGCGCGGACGCGAGCTGTTGAACGAGCTCGGCGGTTTCGACGACGCGGTCGGCCGTCTCGTGCTCGACCACCACGAGCGGCTCGACGGCAGCGGCTACCCGCGCGGGCTCGTCGGAGACGACCTCGACCTCTCGACCCGGATCCTCGCGGTGTGCGACGTCTACGACGCGCTCGTCTCGAAGCGGGCCTACCGGCCGGCGTGGTCGCGCGAGCAGGCGCTGAGCCTGCTCCGCGACGAATCGGACGTCGGGTTCGACTCGCGGTGCGTCGCAGCGCTGGAGCGGATCGTCGGCGTCGAGCGCGACGCGGTCGCGCACGTGGAGCTCAGAGCAGCTTCGCCAGCGCCGAGTGGGCCATGACGAGCGCAGGCTCGCGCTGCATCAGGGACAGGTAGCGCCGGCCGAAGGGCGTGTCCTGCTTCGGCGGTAGCAGCAGCTCGCGGGCACGCACGACGACGTCGATCTCCTCGTCGTCCTCGTGCGGGTCGAGCGCGAGCACGAGCTCGGTCAGCGGCTTGAGCCAGCCGTAGCGCACCGGATCGGAGACGATCTGGAGGTACTCGGCTCCGGACAGCTCGCCGTGGATGCGCTCGACGTTCTGACGCTCTGCGGCGAGCACCGCCTTGTGGAGCGCGAGCAGCGGGGCACGAAGGTCGTCCGGTGTCGTAGCCATGGTTGCGTTGTAGCAACCTGCCTTCAGGCAGGTTGCAGTCGTTCTGAAGCTCGCGCCACGCAAACGACTGCAACCAGGTTGAAACCTGGTTGCGGATGTCCCAACTGGCACAGTGGAGCCATGAGAACACTCGCCGTCATCGTCCGCGGCGCCGCGCTCGTGAGCGTCGGCGCCGCCTCGGCCGCGCACACGCACGCCACGTCGTGCTCTGCGACGGGGCTCTCCGCAAACCTCCCGAAGCAGAACTTGCCGGCCGCCGTCGCAAGCGTTCGCGCGCGCATCGCCGCCGCAGCGGTCGCCTGCGACTACGCGTTCTTCGTCGCCGGCGACTGACCCGATGCCATAGACCGTCCCGGAGGTGCCGACACTCCGAGCGGCGGCGATCCTCTTGGAGGAGACTTCACACGTGCAGCCGCCAGACGTGAGCTATGCCCGCAGCGGCGACGTGGCGATCGCCTACCAGGTCGTCGGCGCAGGCCCGCCCGATGTCGTCTTTGTGCGCGGTGTGACCGGCGATCTGCTCTCGACGTGGGAGCAACCGCTGCTCGTACGCCACGTCGAAGGTCTCGTCGCCTGTGGCCGATTGCTCATGCTCGACAAGCGCGGCACGGGCCTCTCCGATCGCGTGCGAGAGGTGCAGTCGATCGAGACCGCGATGGACGACATACGGGCGGTCATGGACGCCGTTGGTTCGCAG
>JBGPLW010000291.1:0-3710 GCA_041486645.1 Gaiellaceae bacterium
GTACAACCCGCTGTCAGTCGACGTGCTGCTCGAATACGCGACGTTCGAGGATGCGCAGGGGAACCTCGAGCGGGCGAACAGGCTCTACAGCGACGCGGTCAGCCTCGAGCCGCAGAACGCACGCACGTGGTACGCGCTCGGCTCGTTCTATTTCGACCACAAGCTCTGGCGGCTCGCGTACGATGCGCTCAACAACTCGTACACGTATGACCGCTTCGGCAAGGCCGCGCAGCCGTGCGGGCTGCTCGACCAGGCGCGCTGGAACGCGGGCTTCCGCTTCGGGCCTAAGTGCCGAGCAACAGGACGATCGTCGAGCCCTTGAGCTGCGCGCCCCGCAGCCCGTCGAGCGGTGCGACCATACGCACGCCCGCGTCCTGCGCCAGTCGGCGTGCTTCCTTCACCCAGCCCGGCACGTACATCACCATCGACTGCGCGTAGTCGTGCCGCTGCGCGTTCGTCGCGCCGCCGATGCGATAGCCCTCGAGCTCGAGATGCTGCGCCTCTGTGCTCGCGGCGCCCGCGACGCCGTTGCCGTTCAGCACGAGCACCTTGACGTGCGCGCGCGGGCGCAGCGGTACCGCCGGCGGTGCAGGGGCGACCTGCGGGGCCGGCGCGGTGCGATGCACGGGCTGCGGCGTGTGCTTCACGACCGTCGCGTGATGTGACGGCGCGAGCCGAACGGCGCCGATCGCGATCAGCGCGACGAGCTCGAGCGCGGCGAGCACGCCGACGACGAGCGTCGCGGTGCGCCACGGAAACGGAGAGGGGATCGGCTCGGCGTGCTGCACGGCCCGATTTCGTTCGCGCCGCGCGTCACGGTTCCTTCACCCACGCCCACGTTTCTGCGAGCCCGTCGGCGAGAGAGTGCTCGGGCCGCCAGCCGAGCTCGCGCGCCGCGAGCGCGGCGTCGAGCACGCTCCGCTGCAGCTCGCCGAGCCTCGCGCCGACGTATCGCGGCTCGCGCTCCACGCCTGCGGCACGCTGGATCGCCGCGTAGAGCTCGACGACCGACGTCTCGACGCCGGTACCGACGTTGTAGACGCCTCCATCGCAACCGATCGCAGCATCGATCGCACGGGTGACGTCGCCGGCGAAGACGTAGTCGCGCGTCTGGCTGCCGTCGCCGTAGATCGTCGGCGTGCCGCCGTCGCGCAGGAGCCCCATGAAGATCGCGACGACTCCGGCCTCGCCGTGTGCCTCCTGGCGTGGCCCGTAGACGTTCGCGAAGCGGAGCGACACGTGCCGCGTCCCGTAGAGGCGGTTCCAGGTCGCGAGGTACTCCTCGCCGCAGAGCTTCGACGTGCCGTACGGCGCGAGCGGCCGCCGCTCCGCAGTCTCCGGCGCCGGGCCGCCGTCGCACTCGCCGTAGATCGCACCGCCGGTGGACGCAAACACGATCTGTGCGTCGTGGGGGCGAGCCGCCTCGAGGATGCGAAGCGTGCCGAGGACGTTGACGTCCGCGTCGAAGTCTGGCCGCTCGACGGAGACGCGCACGTCCGCCTGGGCGGCAAGGTGCACGACGAGCTCGGGGCGGGCCGCCTCGAAGACGGCGTCGGGAGCCCGGATGTCGGCCTCGTGCAGGATTGCCCCCTCGGCGACGTTCTCGCGCCGCCCCCTCGAGAGATCGTCGAGGACATGGACCTCGTGGCCGCGTGCGAGCAGTGCCTCCACGACGTGCGAGCCGATGAAGCCTGCCCCACCGGTGACGACCGCCCGCATCGGGCTCGTATCCTAGGCGTAGATGGTCAGTCGGCAATCCAACGCCGCCGCGGCTGGGGGCCTGCACGCGGCGCATTGCGGCCGCCTCGCCCGGCGCCAAGGCACACCGGCCTTACCACCGGTCGATTCGGCCACACTGCTTGGTGCAGCCCCTCCCCACAGCGACGGCGATCACCGACTGGCCATCTGATGGGCGTGCTGATTGCAATCGAGGGCATCGACGGCGCCGGCAAGGGGACGCAGGCCGCGCGCGTCGCCGAGACCGCGGCCGCGCGAGGCCACAGCGTCGCCTCGTTCAGCTTCCCTCTCTACGACGGCAACCCGTTCAGCCGTGCGGTCGCCGATTACCTGAACGGGGAGTTCGGCGGCGTCGACGAAGTGCATCCTGAGCTCGCCGCGCTCCTCTATGCCGGCGACCGCTTCCATGCGCGCCCGCGGCTCGTCGCCGCGCTTGCGGAGTCCGACCTCGTCGTCTGCGACCGCTACGTCGCCTCGAACGCGGCGCACCAGGGCGCGAAGCTGAGCGGAGAGGCCCGCAAGCGCCTGCTCGACTGGCTCGAGGAGGTCGAGTACGGCGAGTTCGCGCTGCCGCGCCCGGAGCTCGTGATCCTCCTCGACGCGCCGGTGGCCCTTGCGCGCGAGCTCGTCGGGCGCAAGGCTGCACGCGGCTACACGACGCTCGAGGCCGACATCCACGAAGCCGACGCAGGACACTCCAGCGCAACGCGCGAGGTCTACCTCGAGCTCGCGCAGCGTGGTGGCTGGCGCATCGTCTCGACCGCCGGCGACGACGGCACGCCGCGCGACGTCGACACGGTCGCCGGCGAGGTGTGGAGCGCGGTAGAGCCGCTGCTTGCATGACCTTCACCGCCGTCGCCGAGCAGAACGACGCCAAGCGACTCCTGTCGGCGGCGCTGACGGACGGTCCCGCACACGCGTACCTCCTCCACGGGCCGCCGGGCGTCGGCAAGAGAGATCTCGCGAAGCTGTTCGCCGCAGAGCTCCTCGGCGACCACGCGCGCGTCGAGCGGGGAACGCACCCCGATCTCTACATGCTCGAGCCGCTCGGCGACCAGATCCGCATCGACGACATCCGCACGCTGCGCCGCGACCTGCACATGCGCCCCTTCGAGGCGTCGCGGCGGGTTTACCTCATCTTCGGCGCCGACACGATGAACGAGGACGCCGCCGACGCGCTGCTCAAGGATCTGGAGGAACCGCCCTCGTATGCCGTGATCGTGCTGATCGCGAACGACCTCGGGCCGCTGCCAGAGACGATCCTCTCGCGCTGCCAGCTCGTGCCGTTCCGGCGCCTTTCCGAGCGCGCGGTTCGCGATGAGGTGCGCAGGCGCGCGCCGGAGCTCTCCGACGAGGAGGTGACGACCGTCGCGCGCGTCGCGGCCGGACGGCTCGACCGCGTGGCGCGGTTGCTCGACCCGGCATCGGCGCAGCGCCGGGAGACGCTGCTCGAGGTCGCGCGCGCCGTGTACCTCGACCCGGCCTTCGACGCCGGCGACGGCGCGCAGACGCTCCTCGCCGGGATCGCCGAGCGGGGGCTCGAGGCGAAGGATCGCGCCGAGGACTCGGTCGCGGTGCTCGAGCTGACCGGGCGCGAGGCGGAGCAGCGCATCCGCCGCTCGCAGCGCGGCGCGGAGCGGGATGAGCTCCTCGCGACGCTCGAGGAGCTCGAATGGTGGTACCGCGACCTCGTCGTGACGGCGGCCGGGGCGGAGGGGGCCGTCGTCCACGTCGACCGGCTGGAGGAGCTACGGTCCGACGGGACTCGCGAACGACTCCAGGACGCCGAGCGCGCCTGCGAGATCGTTCGAGCCGCCTGGCGCCAAGCCGAGGAGCTCCAGGTCTCGGTGCCGCTCGCCCTCGAGGCGCTCCTCGTCCGGCTCCGCCGTGAGCTCGGCGGCCCGGCGCTCGCCCGGGCCTGATCCCCATGTAGATCCGCAAGTTTTCGGCCGATGGGGCCTCTATCAAGGAAA
>JBGPLW010000292.1:0-3682 GCA_041486645.1 Gaiellaceae bacterium
AAGCGTCCGGAGCGGACAACGCCCCAGAAGAGCCACAGCCCGAGCACCGTCGACAGCACGAAGCCGAAAACCGAGACGACGTTCACGCCGAGCAGGTGCGGGCCGCCCGTCGCGAAGACGCCGATCAGGCTCGAGCCGATCAGCTCTCATCGTCAGTTCGCTTGCGCACGGCCTCGTCGTGCTTGGCACCGTCCTTCGGCTCCACGGAGTTCTCGGGGTAGAGGAAGCCCTTGCGGTTGGCTTCCCAGGTCCGGTACCTGCGCAGCCAGTCCCAGCGCGACGGCTTCTCGCCGGGCGGTGTCTGCTTCGACTTCGCCGGCAGTCTGAGGCGCACGTGAGCCACGATCACCACCATAGTCACCGCAGATCGCCGACGACACGTCCCAGCACGTCAGGCCGATGTGGGGACCAGCCTCCCGAACAGTCGTCTCTCTTGGTCGGGGCGAGTAGTTTCATGTTTCGTGCGCCGGTGGCGCAGTGGGTGTGGGCCGCACCGCCCAGGGTGTTCACCGGCGCGCAACCAGCAGCCCCTGAGTTGCATGCGGGTCCTGCGCGCGGGTGAATCGGCGGGTCCTTCCGGCCCAATCCCCTAAGAGAGGGACGCGAGCGTCTCGCCGAGGCCATCACTCTGTGCGCGATCCCGTCTTGTGAGCGCTGCGGCCGAAACTGTTGAGGCGACTCGAACGCCTCTGCTTGACGAACTCGAGGTAGCCCTCGGGACGTTCGCCGGGTTCGCGAGGCCCGCCCAGCGCGCCGTGGCCACCGTCGCCCTATCCTTGGCCGGAGATACCAGCGTGACGGACCAGGAGCGGGATCTGGCGACGGCGCTTCTCGTCCTGTCGCAGGCGCTGTAGTAGACGCGGGCCACAGGCGCGCCCGTCGTTGGCGTGGCATCGCAGGTCGCGCGCAGACGGCCCGGAAGGAGATGAGACCGGGCCGTCCACGGCAAGGGGAGGCCGGCTGGCTTGGCGAGCTCCCGTCGCGCTCGGGCGTCCGTGTGTGGGCGGTGGCCCGGCGCTCATCCCCGTTGACAGAAGCATCGGTTAGCGATGCTGGCGCGCCCTACCTCCGAAGGGTGATTCGCCGCGCTTCGGGTCAAGAACCTCTAGCCGCGGCCGACCCAAGGGCCTCCCCGAGGCCATCAGGTCGCATGGTTGAGCCACAACCGCGCGGAGAAGTCACACTTTCGCGCAAAAAGACATCTGGCGCCGGCGCACAGGCGTGACTACGGTCGCGCCATGACTGCACTTGTGCTCGCCGAGCCGGAGCCGGCGATCCGCGACTTCCTCGAGCGACAGCTGAGGAGCGACGGCTTCGACGTCCTTGCGTTCGAGTCGACGGAGAACCTGCCACGCGCCACCGATCCCGACGTCTTCCTCCTCGGCGATCCCGACGCGCTCGACTGGTGCCGCGTGCCGGATTGCCCGGTGATCGTGCTCGGCGGCGCCGACCCACAGGCGAAGGTGCGCGCGCTCGCGCGCTGCGACGACTACCTCGCCCGCCCGTTCGTCTACGAGGAGCTCGTCGCTCGCATCCGCGCCGTCCTTCGCCGCTGCCCGCCGCGCAGCGAGCTCGTCGACCTCGGCGAGCTCGTCGTCGACCGCGCCGCACGGCGCGTGCTCGCGCTGGGACGGGACGTCGCGTTCTCGCAGAAGGAGTACGCCCTGCTCGTGAAGCTCGCGGCTGATCCCGACCGCGTCTTCACCCGCGAGCACCTGCTCCGCGACGTCTGGGGCTATCCAGGATTCGCGCCGACGAGGACGCTCGAGTCCCACGCCTCGCGGGTGCGCTGCAAGCTCGAGGCCGCGGGCCTCCACGGCTGGATCGTCAACGTGTGGGGGGTGGGCTACAAGCTGCGGCCCGCACCGTCCTAACTCTTCTGCGTCGTTGCGAGTTTCTGAACCTCGAGAGCGATCTCGCGGACCGCTTCCTCGAGACCGGCGTAGCGCCTCACGAGCTCGTCGATGCGGGCGTCCTTCCCCATGGTCGACAAGAAGGGCCGAGTCGTGTGCGCGCGGAGGACCTCGTCCACGCGATCACTCAGGGTGGCGCTCAGGGTCTCCATTGCGTACCTCCGCTTGAGGATCACCACGATTCTACACCCCGGGAATAGACGGAGCGGGCAGTCCGTTTTCGGCTGGGTCTGACCACCTGACCGACCCGAAGGAGATACCCGTCTGATGAGTCTTTCCACACCGAACCGCTGGGCAGTCCTCGGCCTCGTCTGCGTCGCCCAGTTCATGGTCATCCTCGACGCCACGATCGTCAACGTCTCGCTCCCGACGATCGAGCACGCGCTCCACTTCTCGCCCACGGGCCTGCAGTGGATCGTCAACGCCTACACCCTTGTCTTCGGCGGGTTCCTCCTGCTCGGAGGCCGCGCAGCCGACCTCTTCGGCACGCAGCGGCTCTTCATCGCAGGGCTCGTCATCTTCACCGGCGCCTCGCTCGTGAACGGCGTCGCGACCTCGTCCGGCATGCTCGTCGGCGGCCGGGCCCTGCAGGGCCTCGGTGCCGCACTCGTCTCGCCGGCGGCGCTCGCGATCGTCACGCGCACGTTCAAGGACGGCGCCGAACGCACGAAAGCGCTTGGCGTCTGGAGCGCCATCGCGGCGGGAGGCGGCGCAGCCGGCCTGCTGCTCGGCGGCGTCCTCACCGAGACGCTTTCCTGGCGCTGGGTCTTCTTCATCAACCTGCCGATCGGTATCGCCGCGGGCCTGCTCGCGCTGCGGATGATCACGAACGAGGTGGGCGAGGAGAAGCCAGAGACGAGCGACATCGCCGGCGCGGTCACCGTGACGAGCGGCCTGCTCGTGCTCGTCTACGCGATCGTGAAGGCCGCCTCGTACGGCTGGGGCTCCGGCAAGACGATCGGCCTCTTCCTCGCGGCGATCGCACTGCTCGTCTCATTCGTCGTGATCGAGCTGCGCTCGCGGGCGCCGCTCATCCGGCTGGACATCTTCCGCACGCGGTCGCTCACCGCGTCGAATACCGCAATGCTGCTCGTCGCGTCGGGTCTCTTCGCGATGTTCTTCTTCGCGTCGCTCTACGTGCAGCAGCTACGCGGCTACAGCCCGATCAAGGCCGGCCTCGCGTTCCTGCCGTTCACGTTCGGAATCGTGATCGGCGCCGGGCTCGCACAGTCGCTCATCAAGCGCCTCGGCGTGCGCGCAGTCACCATCACCGGCCTCTCGATCGCGACCGTGGGCATGCTGCTTTACACGCAGCTCTCACTCACGGGCTCGTACTTCGGCCAGCTCTTCCCGGCCGTCATGGTCACGTCGATCGGCATGGGCCTCGTGTTCGTGCCGGTGACGCTGCTCGCGACGACGAACGTGCCGCCGGAGGACGCCGGCCTCGCGTCGGGGCTCTTCAACACGTCGCAGCAGATCGGCGGCGCGCTCGGCCTTGCGATCCTCTCGACGCTCGCCGCGTCGCGGACGAGCCACAAGGAATCCGCACTCGGACACGATGCCGCGCTTGTCAGCGGCTATCACCTCGCATTCCTGATCGGCGCGATCTGGATGGCGGCCGCGATCGGCGTGCTCCTGCTGCTGATCCGCAGCCGGCATGTCGCGCAGATCCAGGAGGTCGAGGAGATCGTCGCGATCGCGGCATGACGACGCTGCGCGCGGCGATCCTCGAGGATCGCGTCCACGAGATCTCGGAGCTCGCTCGCAAC
>JBGPLW010000293.1:0-3630 GCA_041486645.1 Gaiellaceae bacterium
GCGCCGGGCGCGGCCGCCGCGCAGATGGTCGACTCGATCATGCTCGACGAGAAGCGCGTGCTCCCGTGCACCGCCTACCTCGAGGGCGAGTACGGGATCGACGGCCTCTACATGGGCGTTCCCTGCAAGCTCGGGCCGGGCGGGATCGAGGAGATCATCGAGCTCGACCTCTCCGGCGAGGAGCAGGCGGCGCTGAAGGCGTCGTCCGAAGCCGTGCGAGACGTCGTCGGCGTCCTCACGACGTAGCGGTCGAAGGCCGCGCGCCCGCCGCGTCGGGCGCGGCTCGCGCAGGACTTGCTCGCGCAGCGCGGTCTCGAGCCGGATCAACCCGAGCAGGAAAGCGACGCGGTGCGAGGGTTGTACCAACTACCCTGCCGCGGACGTGGACCTCGGACTGAAAGGCCGGACGGCGCTCGTCTGCGGCGCCTCATCGGGGCTCGGGCTCGCGAGCGCGGAGGCGCTCGCCGCCGAGGGCGCGAACGTGACGATGTTCGCGCGCCGGCGCGACGAGCTCGAGCGGCAGGCCGACCGGATCGGCGCGCTCTCCGTGCGGGGGGACGTGACGCTTCCCCAGGACACCGACCGCGCGGTCGCGACGACGCTCGAGGCGTTCGGAGGGCTCGACATCCTCGTCTGGAACTCGGGCGGCCCCACGCCGGGAAGCGCCACCGACATCACCCCTGACTCGCTCGAGCAGGCTGCGGAGCTGATGCTCCAGCCGCTCGTCCGGCTCGTGCGGGCCGCGCTGCCGCACCTCGAGCAGAGCCCCGGTGGACGCATCCTCGCGATCACGTCGCTCGCCGCGAAAGAGCCGACCGCGCATCTCGCGCTCTCGAACATGCTGCGACCAGCCGTGCACGGCTATCTGAAGACGCTCGCCGACGAGCTCGGCCCGAGCGGCATCACGGTCAACTGCGTGTCGCCTGGACGCATCGCCACTGCGCGGCTCGACCAGCTCTATCCCGGCGGCCCGTCCGAGGAACAGCTCGCGCAGATTCCGCTGCGCCGCTGGGGAACGCCGGAGGAGTTCGGCGACGTCGTCTGCTTCCTCGCCTCCGACCGGGCGCGCTACGTCAGCGGCCAGACCCTCGTCGTCGACGGCGGGCTGCAGAGGTCGCTCTTCTAGTGCGCACGCAGCTCACGCCGCTGCGGCTGGCGGGCGGGCTCGTAGGGCTCGTGGTCACAGCGGGGATCGTGCTCTACCTCGTCCCGTCGAACGACTACCTGCTTCTGCCCGACACGGCGCATCCTGTGGCGCCGCTCGTCGAGGTCAAGGGCGGCAAGGACCCGACCGGGCCCGGCGGCATCTACTTCGTCGACGTCTTCGAGCGGCGCGCGAGCATGTTCGAGTCGCTCTTCCCCTGGCTCCACGACGGCGCGACGCTCGTGCCGGCGAAGCTGATCGTCCCGCCCGGCGTGAGCGACAAGGCGGTTCGCCAGGCAGACCTTCGCGAGATGTCGATCTCGCAACGGGTCGCTGCGGCCGTCGCGCTGAAGCAGCTCGGCTACAAGGTGGTCGCGCGTCCGAGCGGCGTCATCGTCGCCGCGCTCGACAGCCGCAGCCATGCGGTCGGGAAGCTGCGGCCGTCCGACGTGATCGTGTCGGTCAACGGAGTGTCGACGCAGACGATCGGCGAGCTTCGTGCGCAGCTTGCGAAAGTGAAGCCCGGCGACACGGTTGAGCTCGGCGTCAGCCGCGGCATTGCAGCGAACGAGGGGAAGGATCTCACCGTTACCGTGAAGACGATTGCCGACGCGTCGAACACGAAGCGCGCGATCGTCGGTTTCGCACCAGAGCAGGCCGCTGAGATCCGCCTGCCGCTGAGGGTGTCCATCGACGCCGGCAACGTCGGCGGACCGTCTGCGGGCCTCGCGTTCGCGCTCGAGGTGATGGAGGAGCTCGGGCGCAACGTCGACCACGGCTACAAGATCGCCGCGACCGGGCAGATCGAGCTCGACGGCAAGATCACGCCGATCGGCGGCGTGAAGCAGAAGACGTTCGGCGTCCGGAAGGCGAAAGCGGACGTCTTTCTCGTGCCGGCTGGGGATAACGCGCAGGAGGCGCGGCGCTACGCGAATGGCCTCCGCATCATCGCTGTGAAGAGTTTTCCCCAGGCGTTGCGCGCGCTGGCAACGCTGCCGCCGAGAGGCTAGGAAGCGGCACATTTCGGGAGTTTGGAATCTCCCGGAAATTCGTCAGTTTTCGTCCGCGGCAACGCTTGCCGTCGCGGGAAACGGCCCTAAGATCGCCCCTCGGAGTCGAGGTGCATCCCCAGACCGTAAGGACAAATGAGCAAGCGAACTAAAGCAACCTGTAGTGATTGCTATTTCCGCCGCGCGGGCCTCTGCGCCCTCCCCGGCGAGGACGTCTGCCCGACCTTCCGCCTCGAGTCGCGCGGCACGC
Source organism: Gaiellaceae bacterium (assembly GCA_041486645.1). Taxonomy (GTDB): domain Bacteria; phylum Actinomycetota; class Thermoleophilia; order Gaiellales; family Gaiellaceae; genus Palsa-739. Next base: position 2,405 of record JBGPLW010000293.1, read on the forward strand.
TCGCACCGCCTGCGCAACCGCCGCTCGTGCCGCGGCCGCTTGCCGCCCACGCAGCGGCGTAAGCTTGCGGCGTGCGTCTCCGGCGGCGACCCAAGTCCGAGTCGAATGAGCTCGCCGAGATGTGGCAGCCGAAGCTCTACGCGCGCATCGTCGTGCTCATCCTGCTCGCCGCGTACGCGATCGCGTTCGTGCTCGAGAACCGCAAGTCCGTCCCGCTCCACTTCGTCTTCGCGACGGCGAACGTGTCGCTCGTGTGGCTCATCCTGCTCAGCCTCGCGGTGGGCTTCGTCGTCGGGATCCTGCTGTCGCAGCTAGAGCGTCGACGCAGGCGCCGGCGCGCCGCGCAGTAGCCCGGCAAGCCGCGAGACACCCTCGGCGATCTCCTCCAGCGAGACGAAGCTGAAGGCGAGCCGCAGCGAGCGAGTGCCGCTGCCGTCGGCGAAGAAGTCCGTGCCCTTGACGAACGTGACGCCGGCGGCTTCCGCGCGGGTGAGCAGGTCACCTACCTCCTCCGGAAGGTCGAGCCAGATGAAGTAGCCGCCCTCGGGCCTGCTCCACGTCGCGCCCTCGGGCATGTGCTCCTCGAGCGCCGCGAGCATCGCGTCGCGCCGCGCGCCGAGGAGGCCGGTGACGCGCTCGAGGTTCGGCTCGAACAGCCCGCGGTTCACGAACTCGTAAACCGCAGCCTGCGTGAGGAACGGAGGCGAGATGTACGTCGAGACCGCGAGCGCCTCGATCTGCACAGCGAGATCCGGCGGCAGGACGAAGAAGCCGACGCGCACTCCCGGTGCGATCGTCTTCGAGAAGGATGACGCGTACGCGACGTTCGTGCCGCCTTCGAGCTCGAAGATCGTCGGCGGCGCCTCGCCCTCGTAGCGCACGAGGCCGTACGGGTCGTCCTCGAGCACGAGCAGCTCATGCTCGCGCGCGAGCTCGGCAACCCGCTTGCGCCGGTCGGTCGACAGCGTGCGGCCGCTCGGATTCTGGAACGTCGCGATCGTGTAGAGGAACGCAGGCTTCTCGCCCGTCGCGAGCGAGCGCTCGAGCGCGTCGACCTGGAGCCCGTCGTCGTCCATCGGCAGGCCGACGATCTCGGCGCCGAGGCGCTTGAGGATCTTCAGCGGCCGGTCGTACGTCGGCGCCTCGACGAGCACGCGCGCGCCGGGCTGGACGAGCTGCTCGACGATAAAGACGAAGCCCTGAAGCGAGCCGCTCGTGATGACGAC
>JBGPLW010000294.1:0-3621 GCA_041486645.1 Gaiellaceae bacterium
CAAGCTGACGCCCGGCGGCGTACGTCAGGGTCGCCGTTCCGGCGAGTCCCAGCAGCACGACGAGCGCCAAGAGGGGCAGATGGGCACGCAGCCTTTCGGCCATCCCTCTCGTTGTCGGCAGAACGGCCACGGAACCTAAGACCCCGATTGGCTGAAATAGACGACCGGGGTGGCCGCGTCGGAGGCCGAAACGACCGCGAAAACGGGGCCTGAGGCCGCCTGCGGGACGGCCGCGAAGGCGAGGGCGCGGCCGGAGGTCTGCGTCCCGGCATCCGACCAGGTGAAGGCGCGCCCGGCGAAGGACGCGAACCAGGCCTGCTGCTGCGGCCACTCGATCGGAGGCTGGAGCTGGAGGTGGAGGTGCGGCCCGCTCGCGTCGCCGGTCGACCCGACGAGGCCGACCTCCTCGCCGGCCACGAGCGACGCGCCCGGCACGACGTTAGGGTCGAGCACGGAGAGATGGCAGTACGTCCAGACCTGGCCGTCGAAGGCCCGCAGCGTGAAGCCGATGCCGCAGCGCGGGTCGGGCGCCGTCCAGGCCCGCACGACGACGGCGTTCGCCAGCGCGTAGAGCGGGGCGCCCGCCGGCGCGGCGATGTCGGCCGCCGCATAGTCGTGATGAGTGTGCGAGACGAAGACTTCGCCCGGACCGCCGCCGACCGGGAAGACGTAACCGCCCGAATACGAGGGCGCGCCGAGGAGCTGCGACGCCACAGGATCGAACGACGAGGCGGCGGACGCCTGCTGGGCGCGGTCGAGGGTCTGCTGCGCGGCCGCGAGCTTCTGCTGCTGGGTTGTGAGCTCGGCCGCCGCGACGTCGCGACGGGTGAGAGCCTGGCCCGCGCGCTGCTCGAGCGCGAGGCGGTCGGAGAGAAGCGCGGCCTTGTCGGCACGGGCCTGCCAGCTCGCCGCGATGCGGGTCTCGCGCCTGACCGTCGTCTGGAGCACGATCATCCGGTCGCCTGCCCGCGCCGCCTCTTGCCGCGCCGCGTCGAGGTTCACCTGTAGCCGGTCGAGTGAGAAGGCGACGGTCTGATCGGCGCCGTAGACGTCGGCGAGCGACAGCACCTCGTTCACGTACCAGTCGGCGTGGTTGTAGGCGTACACGCCGCGGTACAGGTCGCTCGTCCCGCCCGCGGCCGCGAGATAGCGCGCTGCCGCGAACACGGCGTCGTTCGGGTTCCACGGGTCGGCGATGCCGTCACCGTTCGCGTCGACGCCCCAGCGCAGCCACGTGCTCGGCATGAACTGCATCCAGCCGATCGCACCGGCCGAGCTCGGGCCCATGTTGCGGCCGAAGTTCGATTCGATCTTGTTGATCGCGCCGAGCACCTGCCACGGGATCCCGTACGCCGCGCCGGCGCGCTGCCAGAGCGAGAGGAGCTGCGCGGACGAAAGCGTGACGGGCACTGCCGGCGCTGTCGAGAGCGATTCGGGCACCGAGAGCGCGAGGTTCGGTGTCAGACTCGGTGCGGAGAAGGGCGTGCTCGGGACGACGGCGAAGGTGTCCGCGCGCGCGGTTCCCCCGACGATCGCGAGTGCGAGGAGCGCGCCGAGAAGGGCGAAGCGGCGCACGGCCTAACCCGCCGGGACGATGCGGAGTCCGAGGCCCTCGTCCGGATCGACCTGCTGGAGCATCGGAGCCTCGATGGCCTCCGGCTCCTGCACCTGCCGCTCGGGCGTGTCCGAGGCAGCCCTGTCGGCGGCGCGCTTCCGCTTCGTCGCCTGCTCGAGCGCAACGAGGAAGTCGTGGCGGTTCGTCGCCGCGTTGGCGGCAACCTCGGCGTCCACGCGGCCCGAGAGCACGTGCTCGATCAGCGCCTGCGAGAACGTCTGCATGTCGAAGAAGTCACCCTCGGCTACGGCGTCGGTGATCTCGTCGGCACGCCCCTCGCGGACGAGATCCGCGATGCGCGCGTTCATGACCATCACCTCGACGGCCGCGACGCGGCCACCGTCGACCTTCGGCAGGAGCCGCTGGCTGATGACACCGCGGAGGACGCCCGCCAGAATCGCGCGGATCACCTCCTGCTTCTCGGGCGGAAAGAACTCGATCATGCGCCCGACGGTCTCGGCGGCGTCGATCGTGTGCAAGGTCGAGAGCACGAGGTGTCCGGACTCGGCCGCCTGAAGCGCGGTCTGCGCGGTCTCGGCGTCGCGCAGCTCGCCGATCAGGATCGTGTCCGGATCTTGGCGCAGCGCGCGGCGCAGCGCCTGGCCGAACGACTCGGTGTCGAGCCCGACCTCACGCTGGTTGACGATGCAGTTGTGATCCGGATGCAGGATCTCGATCGGGTCCTCGATCGTGATGATGTGCTGCTTCCGGTTGTGGTTCATGTAGTCGATCATCGCCGCGAGCGTCGTCGTCTTCCCCGAGCCCGTCGCGCCCGTGCAGAGAATGAGACCGCGATGCTCGTGCGCGAGCTTCCGCACGCCGACCGGCAGGTTCAGCTGCTCGAAACTCGGCACCGTCTTCGGAATGACGCGGAACGCGAACGACGTGGCGCCCCGCTGGCGGTACGCATTGACGCGGAAGCGCGGGAGCTCGCCGTCCTGGTAAGCGATGTCGAGGTCGCCGGCGTCGGCGAAGTGCGCGAGCTTCTCGGGCGCCCGCCGGCCGACCGTCTCGAGGACCGACGCGAGCGCGGCGTCGTCGAACGGAGGCACATCGGCCATCGGCGAGAGATCGCCGTCGACGCGGTAGATCGGCGGCTGGCCGACCTTGAGGTGAATGTCAGTAGCGCCGAGTTCCACGGCGCGCATGAGGAGACCGTTGAGATCCATGCCGCTCGAACGAGGGATCGGCGGCTGGGGCGCTTTTCTTTAGGCCGCGTGCCTCGCGACGGCGTCGATCAGGCGAATCGCCCCCTTTTCGAGGCCCCGGGCCGCCCCGGGATGGGAGAGGTCGCCCCGAAGGAGCTTCTCCACGGCCCGGAAGGTGACCGGAAGGCGGGCGATCGCGAACGTCGTGCGCGGGAAGCGAGCGAAGGCCGCCCGGGCGCCCCAGCCGGCGCTCGTGAGCGGCGTGATCCGGCGCTCGACCGCGGCGGCGTACGGCTCGAGGCCTTCGGCACTCCCGGCGAGCACTGCGAGCGCGGCCTCGGTCACGAGCTGCGCAGAGAGAAACGCCTCGTACATGCCGTCACCGGAGAAGGGGTCGACGAGGCCGGCGGCGTCGCCGATCACGGCTGCGGTGCCGCGCGCGAGCACGCTGCCGGGTTTGCGCATCGGCAGGCGGTACCCGCGCGCGTCTCGTGCGGCGTCGGGATCGATGCCATGCGCCTCACAGCAGCGCCGCAGGTGCGCGCGAAGGCGCGGCCCCTCGCTCTCGTCCCCGCCGACGCCGACGTTCACGTGGTCGCCCTTCGGGAACACCCACCCGTAGCCGCCGCGAACCGCCGCGATGTCGAGCGTCATCGCGTGCGCGAAACGAGCCTCGTGCGGATAGTTCGCCTCGAGCGCAACGCCGTGCACGATCTCCTGCGCGAGACCGAGCATCTTCGCGGCGGAGCCGTTGCAGCCGTCGGCGCCAATGACGATGTGCGCGCCGATCTCTTCGCCGTCGACCGTCATCGCGTTCGCGCGGACATCGGTGACCTTGACGCCGTCGCGCACGTCGGC
>JBGPLW010000295.1:0-3606 GCA_041486645.1 Gaiellaceae bacterium
CTGCGAGCCGGCCCAGATGTGCCAGGAGCCGACGCTGAGCGACGCGGCGAACGCGGTGCTCGTGGAGGCTGCGATCGTCACTGCAAAGAGGAACGCGAGGCGCCGCATGCTCAGGCACCGACCATTGCGTACTGGAAGCTCGTGAGGCTCGCGGCGGAAACGGTGCCGAAGCCGCTGAACGTCATCGATCCACCGCCCGCGGGAACGACGCCGCTGCTGCTCCCGAGCGACGCGCCGGTGCCGCTTGCGAGTGTGACGCTGAGCGTCTCACCCGCGCACGCGGCGGGAACGCCGGTGACGACAATCTGGGTGAAGTTGCCGCTGTTGTCGACGCTGCGCGTCGCGCTGAGCGACGCGACTCCGCACGAGGTGACGGAGGCGTTGCCGGCGGAGAGCGCCTGCGAACCGAGAGCCAGACTGGCAGCTGCACCGCAGGCAGCGAACGTCGCTGCCACAGCGAGTGCGATACCTAGGATTTTTGCCAGAAGGTTCATGTCAGTTCAGTTCTCCGCTCGAGGTGTTGCGAGGTGTTGCGAGGCAGGACGCCGCCGCCAGCGTCCTGCCCGCAACCTTTGTCCGCCGGTACGAACCGGCAGTTAGCCGTTGATCGCGACTGAGACGCCCGTGACGCTCTTGGCGTCGAGGTGCAAAGCCGGAGTCAAAGCGAGGCTGGTGCCCGCCGCAACGCCCGAGACCGTCCCGAGGTTGACACCGGCGGCACCGGTGAGGGTCACCGAAACCGTCTTGCCGGCGCAGCCCGCATCGATGCCCGTGACCGTCACACCCGAGACTTCATAGCTCGTGATCGTGGAGTCGTAGGCGACGGTGTAGGTGCCCGTCGGCGTGCCGCTGGCCTGACAGGACGCAACGGTCGCGTTACCGGCGCTGAGCTGGTTCGTGCCGACGTTGAGCGTCGCCGCGAAGCCGTAGACCGCACCGAAAATCGTGAGTGCGAGCACGAGCGCGAAAAGAGTCTTCTTCCGGGCCAGTGTCGTGAGTGCCTTCTTCATTTCGAGTCTCCCTTGCCTTTGTGTGTACCGGCCGGACGCCATGTCCGATGGGCACAAGATCGGGGATCGTCTGATGAATCCGAGGGCGCTCGCGGTATGGGAAACGTATGACCGTCCGCTCACCCGTCTGGGGGAGAACCGTGGCTGGATCACGAGTTCCACCGTTTCAGCATCGTCAGCCGGTTGGCTGCGGCCTTCCCCAGGCAGGTTGGTCTAGATGTCGATTCCGGGATACTTCGCCCGAATCTCGTCGACGAACGCCGCCAGGCGCTCTGCGAGAGCCGGATCGGCGATCTCGAGCACGTTCTCGGCGTTCATCTCGCCGGAGTGCGAGAGGTTGAAGCTGCCGAGGAAGACGACGTCGTCGGCGATCGTCACCTTCGCGTGCATGAAGTCGTGCACCGTCCCGGGCGCGTACGGGGTCGAGTGCTTGCCGGAGAACGGGGCGCGGGCGAGGGCGGTGCGGAGCAGCGGCTCCTTCCAGGAGGAATTGCCGTTCGCTTCCCACTGCTGGAGCACCTCGTGGACCTGGGTCCGGTCGACGACGCCGGCGAGGTCGACCTTGCCGTCGCAGGCCACCTGGGCGAGCGTGCCGAGGATCGGGCCCGAGCTGATCACGGGCGAGGCGATCCGGATCCGCCGCTTCGCCGTGCCGATCGCCTTCGCGATCCGGTGGGCGAGCTTCTCGCCGCGGCCGGGGCAGAACCAGGTGCGGACGGTCGTGCCGTCGACCTGGAACGGGGCCTGGTCGACCTTGCCGCTCTTCTCGACGTTGCGCTTCGTCCAGAGCTGCGTGAAGTCCTCGGCGAAGTGCGCGGCGAGCTCGCGGGAGTTCACCGTGAGGATGACGTTCTCCTCACGCGTCCACGAATCGGCCGTCCAGTTCGTCGAGCCCGTCCAGACCGCTTCCGCATCGCGGATCACGTACTTGTGGTGCATCAGGTCCGGCGTCCCAGGGATCGGGGCCGTCGGGAAGGGCAGCGACTCGAGCTGGTCGGGATCCGTGCGCGGCGGCGGCGGCACCGGTACACGGTCGTCGTCGTCGAGGTTGTACGCGAGCCGCACCGCGACGCCGCGCGCCGCGGCGCCGGTCAGCGCGGAGAGGACGATCGCGGCCAGCGGGTCGGGCAGCCTCAGGTCGTAGATCGCGATGTCGAGCGTGTGCTGCGCGGCGTTGACGAAGTCGGCGAGCGCGTGTGCCGTCTCCTCCGCGGGCTGGCCGCCGTCGATGAGCGTGCGGAGCTCTATCGCGCGGCCTTCATGGCTGCCTTGTGCGCCCGCTTTGCGGCCTGGTAGTCGAGGAGCGCCTGCGGCGAGTCGACGCTGCCGAGGCCGCTGCGCACCACGAGCGGTCTCGCCGCCTCGACGCCGAAGCGATTCGCGAGCACGTCGGCGAGCGTCCGCACCTTCATGTCGCCGAAGCCCGGGAGTGCTCGCAGCCGCGTGCGAAGGTCTTCGGCGTCTGTTGCGTCTGTCCAGAGCAGCGCCGCGTCGCCGTCGTAATCCTCGACGATCGTTGCCGCGAGCTCCTGGATGCGCTTGGCCATCGAGCCGGGGAACCGGTGTACCGCGGGCTTCTCCTTGAACACCGGTTCGAGATCCGTGTGCGCAAGCGTCTTCGGGTCGAGCGTGCCGGTGCGCTGCTTGATCCGCAGCGGCCCCGCGAACGCCTGCTGCACCGTGATCTGCTGGTCGAGCGCGAAGCCGACGAGGAGCGCGAATGGATCGCTCGCGAGCAGGCGGCACGCCTCGTCGTCTTCCGTGAAGTAGAGACGATCAGGAGCGGCGCCCACGGTTCGATCTTAGCCTTGGGCGGTGTAGTCGAAGTCGGAGACGTACGCACAGTTGCCGCTGAGTTGCCACACGAACGGATCGTCGTCGACGGTCAGCTCATCGGCGTAGAGCTCGTAGCCGGCGCGGTCGTAGCCGGGGATCCCGCAGGCGACCGGCACGTCGGTCTCCACGGGGCGTGTCGCGTGCATCGAGATCGTCGAGCCGACGCGCAGGTGCGCGCCGTCGATCTCGATCTCACTCGTGCGCACGTCGATCAGGTTGCGCATCTTGCGGATCCACGGCAGGTGCCGGATACCCTCGAGGAAGACGTACCGCAGCGCCTGTTGCTGCTCGTGGGTCGCGCGCGCGTCGAGATGGAGCAGCACGCTCCACGGCGAGCCGGGCTCGTCGTCGTCATAGCGGCAGATGAGCGCGACGTTCAACCCGTCGAGCGTCGTCACGTCGACGTGTCCCTGCTCGATCTGCCAGCAGAGGACACCGAAACAGATGCCGTACGTCGAGCGGCCTCCAGGGACGCCGCCGATCATCCGGCACGGGCAGATCGCCTCGCAGTTGCACGACTCGAAGTACGTGCCGCGGATTCGGAAGTCGAGATCGCCCATGGCGTGACTGTACGCTCCACGTGTGGACCCGCTCAACGTCTTTTCCGAGGCGACGAGGGGCTGGTTCGAGCGGACGTTCGATGCGCCGACGCCTGCCCAGACGAAGGGCTGGCCGGTGATCGCCACCGGCGCCCACACGCTGATCCAGGCACCGACGGGCTCCGGTAAGACGCTCGCCGCCTTCCTCTACGCGATCGACC
>JBGPLW010000296.1:0-3604 GCA_041486645.1 Gaiellaceae bacterium
TCATCGGCAAGGGCGGCGAGACGATCCGCGGCCTCGAGTCCGACTACGAGGTGCAGATCGACATCGAGGAGGACGGCACCATCCTCATCTACGCGACCGACGGCGAGAAGGCGGCCGCGGGCATCGCGGCGATCCAGGCCCTGACGAAGGAACCGGAAGTGGGGGACACCTACACCGGCAAGGTCGTCAAGACGACGCAGTTCGGCGCGTTCGTCGAGCTGAAGAAGGGCACGGACGGGCTGCTCCACGTCTCGAACGTGGGCCCGGGCCGCGTCGGCCACATCGAGGACGTGATGGCACGCGGCGACGTGCTCGACGTCGTCGTGCAGGAGGTCGACAAGGCGCGTGGGCGCATCGGCCTCAAGCTGATCGCGAAGCACGAGAACGGCACGCTGGTGCAGCCGGAGGAGCTGATCGAGCGGGCGAAGGACGCACCGCCGCGGCCGCCGGAGGAGGAGCGCCCGCGCCGCGACGACCGTCGCGGAGGCCGCGGCGGCGGACGCCGCTAGGAGCGACGGGATCGCGCGCACGTCATCCGAAACTGGGGGAAAGGGCGGCCGCTTGGCCGCCCTTCTTCCTCAGGGCCGCACGCTCGCGCTCGAGGCCGCGGTCATCACGGGCCTGATCGTCCTCGTCTCGTTCCTCGTCTACCACTTCACTGTCCACAAGATCGTGAACCACCGGCCGCTCGGAGGGACGAACGTCGACGTCTCGAGCGCGACGTTCGATCAGACAGAGGCGTCCTTCGCGATCGACCCGTCCGACACGAAGCGGATCTTCGGCGCGTCGAACGACACCGGCCTCGAGGTCGTCCGCGTCTACGAGTCCACGAACGGCGGCGTGCGCTGGACGCGCAAGGGCGGTCCCGTCGTCGCGGGCGGCTCCTGCGCCCACGGCGCGCCGAGTGTCGCGTTCGACGCGCACGGGCGCGAATACCTCGCGTTCCTCGCGTCGCAGTACTGCGGCGACTCGCTGACGCCGTACCTCGTCGTGACGACGCGGGCGACTGCGACCGAGAGGTGGGGGCCGCTCGTCCGGGTCGCGAAACGGACGTGGGAGTACGGCTTCGACGACGCCCCGCGCATCGCCGCCGACGAGAGCTCCGGACGCGTGTACGTCGCGTGGACGCGAAGCCTCTCGAAAGCCGAGGCGACGATCGTCGTCAGTTCGAGCAGCGACGAGGGCAAGACGTGGAGCGCCGCAGCGCCCGTGTCGGCGTCGTTGCAGCACCCGCACGGTGCGACGATCGCAATCGCGGCGAACGGTGACCTGTACATCGCGGGCATCGACGCGACGCTCGGCGTGTGGATCGCGCGCTCCACCGACGGCGGGAAGACGTTCACCGTGCCACGTGCTGCCGCGGCCCTGCGCGCGAATCCCGCAGCCGGCTGCTCGCTCACCGCGGCGGACCCGCTGCCGAAGGAGCTGAACGCCTGCGCCGGCCCCGATCCGACGATCAGCGTCGGCAAGGACCACGTGTACGTCGTCTACGGCGACGCGGCCGTCAATCAGACGACCGACGTCTTCGCGGTCACGCTCGACCGGGCGCTCGAGCCGATCTCCCGCGTCCAGGTGAACCCCGTGGAGACGAAGAAGACGCAGCAGTTCCTGCCGGCGGCGGCGCTCGACCCGACGACCGGCGTCCTGTGGGCGTGCTGGTACGACACGACCTTCGACCCGAACGCGCATCGCGCCTGGTTCACGTGCTCGGCGTCCCGCAACGGACGCACGTGGACGGCGCCGCTCCGCGCGTCGGCGGAGCCGACGTCGCCGAACATCCTCTACGGGACGCTCGGCGGCAGCGGCCTCTACCCGGCGGTCGCCGCCAGGAAAGGCGTCGCCCACGTGTTCTGGCCCGATGGCCGCGTGATCGCGAACTCGTCCGACATCTTCACGGCCGCGATCCCCGAAAAGGCCGCTTTCTCACCAGAGAATTAACGTTCCTCACCCTTCGGGGGTAGGCCGCCTGGAGCGGAATCTGCCGATGATGGCAGGGGATTCAACCTCCCATTCCTGTGGCTACGCCGTCTCTCCCACCGATCTCGCCGCTTCGCGGCCTCCTCGAGGTCACGAAGCTCATGCGGGCAGAAGGGGATCTCCCCGAGCTTCTCGCTGCGATCGCGCGGACCATCTCGGAGTCGCTCGGCTACCGCACGGTCGTCGTCAACCTCTACCGGCCTGCGTGGGACAACTTCTCTGTCACGACCGTGCACGGCAACGACGCGGCCCGCGCACTGCTGCTCGGCCAGGTGCGCACGTGGGAGGAGTGGACGCCCTTGCTCCAGCCGGAGTTCGAGCGGCACGGCGCCTTCGTCGTCGAGGCCGGCGCGTACGACTGGGACGCGGTGCTCGGCGACCGCAGCTACGTGCCCGACAGCAAACCGGGACGCGGCGAGAACGGATGGCAGCCCGAGGATGCCCTCTTCCTGCCGATGCGCCACTCCGCCGGCCACCTGCTCGGGATCCTCTCCGTCGACGAGCCGGTGAGCGGCCGGCGGCCGACCGACGAGGAGCTCGACGTGCTCGTGGCACTCGCCGATCACGCCGCGCTCGCGGTGCAAGCGGCGCAGGAGGCGAAGGAAGCGGCGCGGCATCGCATCGCGCTCGAGCGGCTGCTCGGCGTTTCGTCACGGCTCATCGCGGAGCCGGCGACCGACGAGATCCTGAGCGCGGTCTGCGTCGGCGTGCGCGACGCACTCGGTTTCCAGAACGTCCTCGCGGCATTGCGCGATCCCGACTCGGGGAGGCTCGATCCGCGCGCCGCCGTCGGCTGGAACATCGAGGAGGTCGCGCGGCGTCGGCCGGTGTTCCTGCACGACATCGAGGGCTTGATCGACCCGGAGTTCGAGGCCGAGGGCTGTTACCTCGTGCCGAACGACGAAGCCGAGCGGCGCCTCGCGCTCGACCGGCCGCCGTACGTCTCCGAGCAGAACGGGCTCGGCCCGTGGGCATGGAACCGCCACTGGCTGCTCGTGCCGCTGCATGACAGCGCAGGCGAGGTGATCGGCGTGCTCTGGGCCGACGAGCCGAGCGATCGCGTGCTTCCCTCCGACGACACGCTGCAGGCCTTGCGCGTCTTCGCGAACCAGGCCGCCGCTGCGGTCGTCGCGTCCGCGCACCTGCACGAGCTGCGGTTCCTCGCCGACCACGATCCGCTGACGCGCCTGCTGAACCGGCGCGCGTTCGTCGAGCGCCTCGACGGCGAGGTCGCACGGGCGACACGCTACGGCCACACGTTCGGCCTCGTCCTCTGCGATCTCGACGGCTTCAAGGAGCTGAACGACCGCTTCGGCCACCCCGCCGGTGACGAGGCGCTTCAGGTCTTTGCGCGCACGCTGCAGTCCGGTCTGCGCAAGGGCGACGAGGCGTTCCGCATCGGCGGCGACGAGTTCGCGCTGCTGCTCGCAGAGGCATCGGAGAGTGACGCGCGCGAGGTCGTGCGGCGCGTGATCGGGCAGAGCGGCGAGATTCGCGCAAGCTTCGGCGTCGCGTCGTGCCCAGAGCACGCCGGCGACTCGCAGTCGCTCTTTCGCCTTGCCGACGCCGCCCTCTACGAGGCGAAGCGAAACGGCAGCGGCCTCCAGTTCGTCGCCTGACTAGACGA
>JBGPLW010000297.1:0-3580 GCA_041486645.1 Gaiellaceae bacterium
CCCCGTCCGCGACCCGCCTCGACCATCTGCTCGCTCGCGTCGACGCCGAGGTAGCGCTGTTCGGGCAGGAAGTCGGCAAGCCCGCCGTCGCCGCAGCCGAGGTCGAGCACGGCGTCGCCGCGCGCGAGCGGCGGGCCGAGCGTTCGGACGAGCTCGGCGCGGTGGGCGAGGTACGCGCGCGCGTTCGCGTACTCCGCGTCGCTCCAGCCTCTGGCCTTGTCCGCATACTTGTCCCAGCTCGTCATCGCAATGCGAGCAGCCGCTCGGGGTGCTTGCGCAGGAAGCGCAGCATCGCGCGCGCATGCCAGAGCGTGTGGCGCGTCAGGAACTTCTTGTCGATCACGGCGGCGTACTCGTGCCGGACGACCGCGGCGGGCACGTACCAGCGCTCCCAACCCGCCTTCGCCGCGCGGTAGTTGAGGTCGATGTCTTCGCAGTACATGCGGTATCCGGGATCCCAGCCGCCGATCTCGTCGAGCATCGTCCGGCGCAGGAGGATGAACGCACCGAGCATGGTGTCGGTCTGCACGGGCTCCCCCGGCCGGTCGTCGAGCAAGTAGTGGCGCCGCTGCCAGCGGAGCGGCGGAAAGAGCAGCCGCAGCGGCGTTCGGCGGATCAGCGTCGCGCCGACGGTCGGGAAGCTCCGGCGCGATGCCTGCCACGTCCCGTCGCTGTAGAGCATCTTCGGCCCGGCAGCGCCGGCCCGGAGGTGCGCCTCGAGGAAGTCGCGCAGAGCCGCGACGGCCCCGGGCTCCGCAACCGCGTCCGGATTCGCGATGAGCACGAGCTCGTGCTCCGTGTTGTCCGCGCCGAGGTTCGCATTCGCCGCAAACGAACGGGGCACGTCGTTCACGAGGACGCGTGCGCCGTCGGGCAGTTCCGGCGGCAGGCTTCCCGGAATGTTCGCAATCACGAGCAGCTCGTCGACCTGCGGGGCGAGCGCCGGCAACGATTGCTTGAGCTCGCCTGCATGCCCGTGAGAGATGAGGACGGCGCTGACCTTCACGACAAGAGCTCACGGTAGACGTCGGCCGTCGTCCGCGCTGTTCGCTCCCACGAGTACGCACGAGCGCGCTCGAGCCCGGCGCGCGACCAGGGCCCCGGATCCGCGAGCACGCGCTGAAGCATCGCCCCGAACTCACGTGGCTCCGCGTACGCCACGGCGTCGCCGCCGACCTCGAGCACCGCCGGGTCGGGGGTCGCGACGACGGGCGTGCCGCAGGCCATCGCCTCAGCGACGGGCAGGCCGAAGCCTTCGTGCCTCGTCGGGAAGAGGAGCGCGGCCGCCTCCTGGGTGAGGCGCACGAGCTCGTCCTTCGACACGAAGCCGCGCACGTCGGCGCCGCGCGCGCGCAGCTCGGCGGCGAGCGCGCGGTCGCGCTCCGGTCCGACGACGACGAGGGTGCGGCCCGCAGCACGCGCGGCATCGGACGCGAGCAGCGGGTTCTTCCGCGGCTCGATCGAGCCGGCGAGTAGAACGTAGTCCCCGCGCGTGCCGCCCGGCTTGAAGTCCGGGTCTGCGGCGAGCGGCGTCACGACGATCTTCTCCGGTGCGATGCCATAGAGCTCGACGAGGTCGTTCTTCGTCCGCTGCGAGATCGCGAGCACGCGCCGCGCGCGTCGCGAGGAACGCGGAACGACGACGCGGAAGATCGCCGTCTCACGCCGCCCCATGAGCGAGTGGTCGCGCTCGAACGAGAGGTCCTGCACCGTGAGCACCGCCGGGCACGGCAGCGCGAGCGGCAGCGAGTGGACGAAGTGCGCGAGCGCGGGCCTCAGACGGCGGAGCAGGAGCGGGACGAGGAGCGCCATGCGAAGTTCCTGGATCCGCGCCGGCAGCTCGATCGGCTCCACGCCCGGCGGCACGAGATCCGGGCGGCGGGTGATCGCGGCGAAGCGGAGCCCGTCGCCGACCGCCGGGAGCGCGCGGAGCAGATTCTCGACGTATGTCTCGTCGCCGGTGCGACGGCGTCCGAGCACGTCGGCGTCGATGACGACGAGCGGGTCGCTCATACGGCCCCCAGCAACCAGGTTTCAACCTGGTTGCAGTCGTTTCGAGACGACTGCAACCTGACTGAAGTCAGGTTGCTCATGTCGATGCCGCTTCCTCGTAGGTCGTGCGCGTCTGTCTCGCGGTCTCGTCCCACGTGAACTGCCGCGCGCGCTCCACTCCCCGCCCGGGGACGGCTGCCTCGATCCCCGCGGCGATCGACGCGACGTCGAGCGGATCGACGAGCGTCGCCGCGCCGCCCGCGATCTCCTCGCACGCGCCGCCGCGCGACGTGACGACGGGGGCACCGCACGCCATGGCCTCGAGCACGGGGATGCCGAACCCCTCGTACAGCGACGGATACGCGACGCACCGCGCGCCACGGTAGAGCGCAGCGAGCTCCCCGTCGTCGACGTAGCCGAGCCAGCGCACGTGATCGCCGTGCCGCTCGATGCCGCCCCAGCCAGGCGGCCCTGCGATGCGCAGTTCGATGCCGAGACGGGCGGTGGCAGCAATCGTCCGCGCGAGGTTCTTCCGGGGCTCGAGCGTGCCCACGGCGAGCACGTAGTCGCCCTCGGCGCGCGGGCCATCGGGCGTGAACACGGAGTGGTCGACGGCGTTCGGCACCACTCGGATCTTCTCGCGCGGAATCTGCACCAGCGTCTCGATCTCTCGCGCCGTTAATTCCGACACGGCGATCACGCGGGTGGAGGCTCGCAACACCGAAGGCACGACCCGCGGCACGTATGTGCGCGTCCAGCGAGGGAACGCCTCGGGGTGCCGGAGCACCGCGAGATCGTGCACGGTGACGACAGTCGGCGTCCGCGGTCGCAACGGGCCGTAGTACGTCGGACAGTGGAGCACGTCGGCGCCGCGCAGTCTCGAAAGCCGGAAGGGATACCACCACAGCTCACGCGCGAGCACCGAGGCACGGCTCGACCCGCCGAACGCGTGCGGCTCGAGATCGTCGAGCCGGTCGAGCAGATTGCGGATGTAGCGCGAAGTACCCGCTCGCGTCAACCGCAGCGGTGTCGTGTCGAACGCGATCTTCACCGGGCAGACTCCCACGCTCGCAAATGCGCCTGCCCGTTCGCGAGCCAGGTGAACGAGCGGGCATGCTCGAGCCCACGGACCACGAGCTCGTCTCTCCGCTCGAGGGCGTCTTCGATCGCAGCTGCGATTGCGTCCGCGTCGACCGGATCGGCGCGCACCGCGGCGTCGCCGCACGCCTCGTCGAGCGACGGATGCGACGAGGCGACGACCGGCACGCCGCAGGCCATCGCCTCGAGCACCGGCATCCCGAAGCCTTCGAAAAGTGACGGGTAGACGACCGCACTCGCGCCGCGGTAGAGATCCGGCAGCGCGACGGGCTGCGTGTAACCGAGCCGGACGATGCCGTCGGCGTCGAGCGAGGGTTGCCTGCCCCAGCCCGCGGCGCCGGAGACCGCGAGCGCGAGCTCGCCGCGAAGGCGGCGATGCGCGTCGATCAGCGTCGAGAGGTTCTTCCGGGGCTCGAGCGTGGCGACTGTGAGGATGTACGGACGTCCAAGATCGGTTCGCTTCCCGTCCGGCGTGAAGCCCGCCTCGACG
>JBGPLW010000298.1:0-3557 GCA_041486645.1 Gaiellaceae bacterium
CGAGAAGGGTGTGACGTACGTGAAGCTCGACGGCACGGTGGGGATCCTCGGGAACGGTGCCGGGCTGGCGATGTCGACAGTCGATGTCGTTGTCGTCGCCGGCGGCAAGCCGGCGAACTTCTGCGACCTCGGCGGCGGCGGTTCCGCGCAAGGTGTCGTCGACGCGCTGGAAGTGATCACGCGCGACCCGCAGGTCAAGTCGATCTTCTTCAACATCTTCGGCGGCATCACGCGCTGTGACGAGGTCGCGCGCGGGATCCTCGAGGCGCTCGACCGGCTCGACATGTCTGCGGTCCCGATCGTCGTGCGCCTCGACGGCACGAACGCGGAGGAGGCTCGCACGATCCTCGCCGACGCGGGCAAGCCGAACATCCATCCCGAAGCGACGATGCTCGGTGGCGCCGAGCGCGCCGTGGAGCTGGCCAAGTGACCGGCGTAGGCTCGACGGAGCCGGCCAAGAGCGAAGGCGCCGGCTTCGCCGGCGCCGAAGCGGGGAAGGACATCTGGAGCGAGCGGGCCGACCGCTACCGGCAGAGCGCTATTCACGCGGAGGGCGAGGATCTCGATCTCGTCGTCGCGTGGTGCGAGCCGGGCCCCGGCGTCACCGTCCTCGACGTCGCGACCGGCGGCGGGCACGTCGCGCGGAGGCTCCGCGAGGCCGGCGCGACGGTCGTGACCGTCGATCCGGCGCCTGGGATGCAGGCCGACACGACGGCGCCGGCCGAGAGCCTGCCGTTTGCGGACTCGAGCTTCGACGCGGTTGCGTGCCGTCTCGCGGCGCATCACTTCGCCGACGTCATCGCGGCGGTGAAGGAGATGGCGCGCGTGGCCAAGCACCGGGTCGTGATCTGCGACAACACGTTCGTGAGCGAGTCCTCCGAGGAAGCCGACCGGGTCCGCGACCCGAGCCACGTGCGCAACTACGCGCAGCCGGAGTGGGAGAGCTTCTTCGAGCTCGCCGGGCTCCAGGTCGCCGACGAGCGCTTCCTGCACAGGCCGCTC
The DNA here is from genome assembly GCA_041486645.1 of Gaiellaceae bacterium. GTDB lineage: Bacteria > Actinomycetota > Thermoleophilia > Gaiellales > Gaiellaceae > Palsa-739. Next base: position 1,003 of record JBGPLW010000298.1, read on the forward strand.
GAGATCGAGCCGTGGCTCGCCCGCGTCGACTGCGTCGGCGCAGACGCGGCGCGTGTGCGCGAGCTGCTCGGCGACCGGGTCGTCGACGGTGTCATGCCGCTCCCCACGCTCGTACTGAAAGGCGTCAAATAGTGGCGATCATCGTCGACAACGACACGAGGCTCGTCGTCCAGGGCCTGACCGGCAGTGAAGGCCGCTTCCACGGCCTGCGCAACCGGGCCTACGGCACGAACGTCGTCGCCGGCATGACACCGGGCAAGGGCGGCCAGGACGTCGAGGGCATTCCGGTCTTCAACACCGTCGCCGACGCCGTCGAGCAGGCGGGTGCGAACACGTCGCTGATCTTCGTACCGGCGCGCTTCGCTGCCGACGCGATCTACGAGGCTGTCGACGCGGGCATCCGCACCGTCATCTGCATCACGGAGCACGTGCCGGTGCACGAGATGCTCCGCGCCTACACCTACTTCTACCCCCAGGGCGTGACGATGATCGGCCCGAACTGCCCGGGCGTGCTCTCTCCCGGGAAGGCGAACGTCGGGATCATCCCGGCCGAGATCTTCAGCGAAGGCGCGGTCGGTCTCGTCTCGCGCTCGGGCACGCTCACGTACCAGATCGGCCATGAGCTGACACAGCTCGGCCTCGGCAACTCGACGATCGTCGGCATCGGCGGCGACCCCGTCGTCGGCGCCTCGTTCATCGACGTGCTCGCGAAGTTCCAGGACGATCCGCAGACCGAGCTGATCGTGATGGTCGGCGAGATCGGCGGCGACGAAGAGGAGAAGGCGGCGGCGTTCATCGGCGAGCACGTGACGAAGCCGGTGCTCTCGTACATCGCCGGCTTCTCCGCGCCGCCCGGCAAGACCATGGGCCACGCGGGCGCGATCATCTCCGGCTCGTCCGGCACCGCGCAGGCCAAGAAGGAAGCGCTCGAGGCGAAGGGGATCGAGGTCGGCACGACACCGACCGAGGTCGCCCAGATGGTCGCCGACCGCATGAAGTAAGCCGCGGCTTCTTAGCGAACGTTCACGTTCCTGACGTAGCCTCCGCACTGTGCGGACGGTGTGGGTTGTGCCTGCGCTCCTCGCCGCCGCGGCGCTCGGCGTTTCGACCGGTCGCTCCGCCCCGGCGCCGGACGGAGCGTGGCTTGCGTACGGGAATGACACGCAGGTCACGAGCTACACGCCTGCGCCCGCCTTCACGTCGAAGGTCAAGGGATTCAAGCTCGCGTGGCTGGCGACGCTCGACGGCGGCGTCATGGCGTCCCCGCTCGCAGCCCCCGTCGCGGGTCAGGGTCTCGTCGTCTTCGCGGCGACCGCGAAGGGCAGCGTCTACGCGGTCAAGCCGAACGGCACGGTGCTCTGGCAGCGCGCGCTCGGAACGGTCGTCGCGGACGGCAACTGCGGTACCTACGGCATTAACTCGACCGGTGCGATCGACACGAAGCGCGGTCTCCTCTACGTCGTCGGGGCGACCGGCACGCTGCACGCGCTCAATCTCGCGGACGGCAGCGAGGCCTCCGGCTGGCCCGTCCGCGTCCTGACCCGAACGCGCAGCGAATACGTTTGGGGCGGGCTGCGGCTCCTTGGAGACCGCTTGTACGTGCCCGTGGCCTCGTACTGCGACGCCCCGAATCGCCGCGGCGTCCCTGCCGAGGGCCGCCTCTTCGCCTACGACGTCAGCTCACCCGGTACCGCGCCGGCCTCGTTCGATCCGGTGCCGGGCCCGAACAACCTCGGCGGCATCTGGGGTTGGGGCGGGGTTGCGGCGTCCCTCGCTGGAGATGCGCTCTACACGGGCGTCGGCAACGCGGAACCGGACATCGACAACGCCTACAGCGACAGCATGGTCGAGCTCACCCCCGACCTCTCCGAGGTCGTCGCCTCGGATCGGCCGGAGAGTGCGATGCCGGGTCAGGACACCGACCTCGGCGCGGCGCCGGTGCTCTTCCGCCCGCAGAACTGCCCCGCGCTTCTCGCGGCGAACGCCAAGTCGGGCGAGCTCCTCGTCTGGCGGCAGCAGAGCCTCGGGCGCGGGCCGAGCGCCCGCATCCCGCTGAGCGACGGCGTCAGTGCATTCGTGGGCGCGCCGAGCTGGTCCCCGCGGACGCAGATGCTCTACGACTCCGGCGTCACGCAGCTGGAGGCGGGCGAGCGCCTCGTCGGCACAATGGCACTCAAGGCGAACGCCAAGTGCGGCTTCATCCCGAAGTGGTTCGTCGCAGCCGGAACCGGTGCGCAGCCCCAGCCGCTCGTCGCGGGCGACCTCGTCGCGACGACCGGGGGCTTTGGTGGGGACTTCGTCGTCGTGCGCGCCGCAACGGGCGTCGTCGTCTGGCGGTTCGACACACAAGCGGCGACGGTCGCGCCGCTCATCGAGGCCGGCGGCCTCCTGATCGGCGGCGATATGAGCGGCCGGCTGTACGCGTTCCGGCCGCACTGAACCGCGCGACCCGGCCGCGTGCCTACACTGGAGCCGTGGGTGTCATCTCGTTCGCGCGCGGAGTGCCTGCGCCTGAATGTCTTCCCGTCGCCGAGCTCGCGGACTGCGCGCGCGCG
>JBGPLW010000299.1:0-3555 GCA_041486645.1 Gaiellaceae bacterium
ACCCAATGCTTCGCGGCCGGCACGAACCAGCTGCGAGCCGCCGCCCGCTCGTTGACGCTGTTGCCGAGCAGGTTCGTCGCGTTCGGGATGTTGCCCTTGGCCTGGAGGGCCTTCTGGGCGTCTGTGCTCGTGAAGTCCTTGATCCAGTCGGCGGCGAGCGCGGCGTTCTTGCTCGGGGCCGGAACTGCGAGGTCGGAGCCGCCGAGGAAGCCCGGCATCGGCTGGCCGGCCGTGTGACTCGGCATCACGAACTGCGCCGTGACGCCCTTGTACTTCGTGCCGACGCAGCAGCTGAACCAGCCCGGGCCGATGATCGACGCCGCGCCGCCCTGCGCGTAGACGTCGTACGGGGCCGGATGGTTCTCGTCGGAGGTCTTCGACGCCTTCGATGCCACGTTGAAGAAGTCCTTGAACGCGGTCAGGCCGGCGACCGACTGCTTCGAGTCGAGGTTCCCGACCCACTTGCCGCCCTGCGTCTTCGCGATCGAGCCGCCGTAGTCGTAGACGAAGCTCATCGCGAAGTACCAGTCGGTGCCGGCGATGTAGACGGGCGAGAAGCCCTTGACCTTGCTGTTCGCCGCGGCGAGCTTCTTCGCGTATGCGGTGAACTGGGCGAGGCTGTTCGGCGGCTTCTTGATGCCCGCCTTGTTCCAGGCGTCCGTGCGGTAGGTGACCACGCGCGAGCCGGCGTAGTACGGCACGCCGAAGGTCCTGCCGCCGAACGTCCCTGACGCCGCGAGCCCCTTGAGCCAGTTGCTCGAGTTCGCGAACGTCGACTTGAACGAGGACAGGTCGGCGAACGCCCCGGCCGCCATGTACTTCACCATCTCGGTGTTGCCCATCTCGATGACGTCGGGCGTGTTGCCGCCCGCAAGCGTTGCGTCGAACTTCTGGAGATGGTCACCCCAGTTCTGATACTGGACGTCGACCGTCCAGCCTGAGTGGTCCTTCTGGAACTGCGCGTTCGCTGCGGCGACAACGTCCGGCCAGCCGGACTGCGCATCCACCTGCAGCCACACGGTCAGCTTGTTGGCCTGTGCCCTCTGCGGGCTGGCGCTCGCTGTCGCGGCAACGAGCCCGAGCAGCACGGCCATCGCGGCCACTGCGAATACTCGTAGTCTCATGCAACTCTCCTCGAGCCGTCGACGCGCGACCTCGCTTCGGAGGGAGCCGTGTGGCCGGCGGGGCCCTGCGCGCCGATTGGTCTGTACCAGTTGGCCACGGCCGGACACTTTCACACCGGACCGGTGGCTGTCAAGGGGTCGCTACTGGGTCGGCCGGCTGAGCTCCGTGACGATCCGGTAGCGGTCGCCGCGGTAGACCGACTGGACGTATTCGAGCGTCCGCCCCGCCTCGTCCCGCGAGGTGCGCTCGAAGAGGAATGCGGGCGAATGGAGCGGGACGCCGAGGGCCTTCGACTCCTCCTCGTCCGTCACCGTGGGCTCGATCGCCTGGGTGCCGCTCGCGATCACGATCCCATAGCGGTCGCGGACGAGGTCGTAGAACGAGCCCGCGAGATCGTCCGGCTCGAGCCCGGGGACAAGCGACGCCGGCAGATGGAGCGTCTCGATGGCCATCGTCTCGCCGTCGGCGAGGCGGAGCCGCTTGATCACGAGGATTTCCTCGGAGGGGGAGACGTGCAGGAGCCGCCCGAGCCGGGCGCCGGCGTGCTCCCGCTCGAGCGAGAGCGTGCGGCTGCCGGGTGTCATGCCGCGGCGGCGCATGTCCTCGCTGAACGAGGTCATCGTCAGCTCCTGCGCGATCTTCGGGTGCTGGACATAGGTGCCGCTACCGCGCCGGCGGACGACGTAGCCCTCGCGGGCGAGGTCGTCGAGCGCGGCCCGGACGGTGAGGCGGGAGACACCGAGATCGGCGGACAGCTGCCGCTCGGAGGGGATCGCGTTACCGACGCCGAGCTGCTCGATCAGGTCGAGCACCTGCTGGCGCGTCACGCTCTGCTTCGTCACGCGCTGGGGTCCGGCCGTCGCCACGGTGCGGCGACTATACCCGAGCGACGCGAAAGTGGTCAATGCCATTGCGCCGTCCGACGCCGTGCGATATAGATCCACCTCGTGGGCGAGATCGTGCTCGAAGGCGTCACGAAGGCCTTCGCAGGAGACGTGGTCGCGGTCGACGACATCTCCCTGCGCATCGAATCCGGCGAGTTCCTCGTCCTCGTCGGCCCCTCCGGGTGCGGCAAGTCGACGCTCCTGCGCATGATCGCCGGCCTCGAGGAGGTGACCGAGGGCTCGATCCTCATCGACGGGCGCGACGTGACGGAGCTGCCGCCGCGTGCCCGCGACATCGCCATGGTCTTCCAGAGCTACGCGCTCTACCCCCACATGACCGTGCGCGAGAACCTCGGCTACGGCCTCAAGGTGCGGCGTACCGGCAAGCCGGTGATCGCCGAGCGCGTCGCCGAGGTCGCGAAGCTCCTTGGCCTCGAAGACCTGCTCGAGCGCAGGCCGGGCGCGCTCTCCGGGGGCCAGCGGCAGCGCGTTGCGATGGGCCGCGCGATCGTGCGCGAGCCGAAGGCGTTCCTCATGGACGAGCCGCTCTCGAACCTCGACGCGAAGCTCCGTGTCAGCATGCGCGCGCAACTCGCGGGGCTGCACTCGCGGCTCGGGACGACGACGATCTACGTCACCCACGACCAGGTCGAGGCGATGACCCTCGGCCAGCGCGTCGCCGTGATGCGCGAAGGGCGCGTGCTGCAGATGGACACGCCGCAGGCGCTCTACGCCGCGCCGGTCAACCTCTTCGTCGCTGCGTTCATCGGCTCACCGGCGATGAACCTCGTCGAGGCCGAGGTGCACGACGGCACCGTCTCGTTCGGCGGCTACCGCCTCCCCGTCCCCGAAGCGCCGCCGGCGTCCCGGACGATCGTCGGCATCCGCCCCGAATCGTTCGAGGATGCCGCGTTCGCGGATCCGTCGCTGCCGCAGGTCGAGGTCGAGGTGCAGGTCGTCGAAGACCTCGGCGCCGATGCGCATGTCATCTTCCAGGTCGATGCGCCGCCGGTGGACGTCAGCGAGGTGCGCGAGGCCGCGGGCGACGAGGAGGCGCTCCTCCTCGCCGACCGTGCCGTCTTCACTGCACGCGTCCACCCACAGACCACCGCCCGCGTCGGCAAGCCGCTGCGGCTCGCCGTCGACCCGGCGCGCTTCCACTTCTTCGATCCGGCGACGGGTCTGCGGCTGGAGCGCGCTGCTGCTCCTGCTCTCGCCCGCGTCTAGCGCGGCAGCGGCACCCGGCGAGACGATCGTCAGCGCGCTCGCCGGGCCGCCGAAGGCGTCGTTTCTCGCGAAGGTGCGCGCGGGCGAGCTCGGCGGCGTCATCCTCGTCGGGCGGTGGACGCCGCGCGGGATGGCGGCGACGACACAGCAGTTGCACGCTGCGGGTTGCGCGATCGGGCGGCCGCTCCTGCTCCTCGTCGACCAGGAGGGCGGTTTCGCGCGCAGGCTCACCTGGGCGGCGCCGGCGCAGACGGCGCGCGAGCTCGGCCGGCTCGGCCTGGCGCGCACGCGCGCCGAGGCGCGCGCGACCGCGACCGCG
>JBGPLW010000300.1:0-3456 GCA_041486645.1 Gaiellaceae bacterium
CCCGGCATTCGTGCTCGGCGGCGCCGGCATGGCGCTGTCCTTCGTGCCGGTCACGATCGCGAGCCTGACGGGCGTGCAGCCCTCCGACGCGGGTATCGCGTCCGGCCTCGTCAACACGAGCCGGCAGATCGGCGGCGCGATCGGCCTCGCCGCCGTGAGTGCGATCGCCGCAAGCTCCTCCAGCGGCTATCTGCACGCGCACACGGTCATCGCCCCGGGCGCCGCACTCGACCACGGCATCCAGACGTCGCTCTATGCGCTGACCGCGCTGCTCGTCGCCGGCGTGCTGATCGCGTCGCTGCTCGTGAGACCGCAGCCGCGGCCCGCGCCGGTCGAGGCCGTGCTCGAGCCCGGGCTCGCAGAGGCCGCCTGATGGCGGCGCTCGAGCTTCAACCCGAGTCGTCCGCCCTGCTCGGTCGCGAGATCGACGACCTGCTGCTCGAGGTGAGGGGGCTCGCGCTCGTACGCGATCTCCTCGCCGCGCGCGGCGCGAGCGGCGAGGAGATCAAGGCGCACACGGGTGCGCTCGAGCGCGCCCGCGGGCGGCTCGCCAAGAGGATCCTGTCTCCGTAGATCTGGACCGGTCCGGCGCATCCCTTACGCTGACCGGCGTGCAAGAGCGGCTCTTGGCCTGGTTTGCGTCCAACGGCAGAGAGCTGCCATGGCGCGAAACGGCGGATCCGTACGCGATCCTCGTCAGCGAGGTCATGGCGCAGCAGACGCAGGTCGAACGCGTCGTCCCGCGCTGGCACCGCTGGCTCGAGCGCTGGCCGGCGATCGACGCGCTCGCAGCCGCGTCACCCGCTGACGTGATTCGCGAGTGGCAAGGCCTCGGCTACAACCGGCGCGCGCTCAGCCTGCACCGCGCGGCGAAGCACGTCGCCGCACACGGGTGGCCCGACGACCTGACCGAGCTGCCGGGCGTCGGGCGCTACACCGCCGACGCGGTCGCGTGCTTTGCGCTCGGGCGCGACGTGCTGCCCGTCGACGTGAACGTTCGCCGCGTGCAGGAACGCACCGGTCACTCGTTCACGGCAGCCGCCGCGCAGGCCCTGATGGATCTCGGCGCGACGGTCTGCCTCGCGCGGATCCCGCGCTGCGGCGAATGCCCGCTCGCTCCCGGCTGCCCGTCCCGTGGGCAGCGCTTCGAGCCGCTCCGCAAGCAGGGGCCGTTCGAGGGCTCGTTCCGGCAGCGGCGGGCGTCGACGCTCCGCCTCGTGGCCGACGCCGAAACGCCGCTGGCCGAACTGGACGAGGACGCCGTGGCCTCGCTCGCGAAGGACGGGCTCGTCCGGGTCGAGGCGGGACGGGTCTCCCTGCCCTCCTAGGAGGGCCTGGCGGACGATGCTCGTCGCAGGGGTGCGATGGGCGTCGCGATTGCAAGAACGCAGGGAGCCCCGATAGTGGTGCTATCGGGGCGACCGAGGACGCGGCAGCGCGACGTCCAGCGCAGCCCTGCGGCACAGTCATTGTTCGCCAGGCCCTCCTAGTACCATGACTCCCTCGATGGTCGTCGGAAGCCTCGTCACGCTGCTCATCCCGGTCTGGATCCTGATCGGGCTGCTCGTCCTGCTCGGGGTCTTCGCCCTCCTCGGGCGCGTCCGGGGCGGCCGCTACCTGCGGCCGATCGTGAGCACGATCGCGAAGGTGCCGCTCTTCCGGCGCTGGCTCCAGAAGGCGTCGAACGCCGCGCTCGAGCGCTCGAATCCGGAGCTCGCGAGCGCGATGAAGAAGATGCAGCGGAGCGGCGCGCTCAAGGACCCGATGAAGGCGCAGTCCGCGATGTCCGTGCTCTCACGCGAGGAGCGCCGCGCGCTCCTCGAGATGCAGGAGCAGCAGGGCCTCGGGGGCGCCGCGGAAGCGACGAACCGGCAGATGCGGCGCCGGCTCGAGCGCGCGCAGAAGAGCGCTCGCCGCGGCCGCTAAGAGGGCCTGCCTGTTCGCCAACCCTCCTAGGCAGCGTTGCGGTAGCGCCGCTCGTATTCGTTCAGCCAGAGCTGGAGCAGCCGCTCCCGTTCGAGCGGGCCGAGCTCCTGGCCCGCCTTCCGCTCGTGGATCGAGAGCTCGTCCTCGACCATCTCCTGCGTGAACGTCTCGTCCCACGCGAGGCCTCGCACCCAGTTCTCACACGCGCGCACGACGTCGACCCGGCCTTTCTGGGCCGGTGCGCCCTGCGACGGCACGGCCGTCCGTGCCGCGAGCTCGCCGGTCAGCCGGACGATCTCGGTGCGCAGCTCCTCCGGCGTCCACTCCTCGAGCGGCTTGGCCATGGCTCAACGGTACGGGTCGAATCGGACAGTTCTACTCGGCGGCCGCTTCGGCGGACGAGCGCGGGAACGGCGCCTCGGTCAGCGCGACGGCGCCGCGCGGCGCGAGCCACGGGACGGTCTTGACCACGAACCAGCCCGCCTTGACGGCCGGGTCGTCGGCAAAGAGCGCCGCCGCACGTTCCGCCGTGCACGTGAGGACGGCGATCCCGCGCGTTCCCCACTCCGCGTCGGGGAGCGGCCCCGCCGCGATCAGCACGCCCTCGTCGTGCAGGTCGGCGAGGTGGGCGAGATGTGCGTCCTGCGTCGCGGCCCGCTCGGCGTCCGTCTGCGGCTCGCCGCCGGGGCCGTTGAGCAGGAAGACGACGGTGAAGCTGTCGAGCGCCACGCAGGCAGGCTATACCGGGTGCCGCATCCAGACGTTCGGCTCGACGTAGATGCCCGCGCCGTGCTCGAAGCGGACCGGCACGAGCGCGCCGGGAACGACGTAGTCGCCGTCCTCCGGGAATTGGAGGCCCGTCCACTCCTCCCACTCCTCGCGGGTGCCCGACACCGTCATCGAGCGGGGCGCTGCCGAGAGGATCTCCGCGCCGACCCGTTCGTGCGTCCGGAGCCAGGGGTCGTAGGGGAGGTCGTCGTCGCGGCGCCAGAGAAGGTACCGCTCGATGGGCGTCAGCGGGTAGCGCTCCTTCCATGTGGGGCGCACAGGTGCGATCATCGCGTCGAGGCCGTGGGCCCTGCCGAGGCCTGCCATGCGGCGCAGGATCGCGGCGGAAAGTCCGCGGCCTCGGTATTCCGGCACGATCCCGGCCACGACGGCGCAGAGCGTCGTCGGCTCGCCGGCCGCGCCGTTCGACATCGCCCAGTCGAGGCCGCGCGGCTCGGGCACGCCGTCCCACTGCACCGGGAGCGTGCACGCGTACGCGACCGTCTTCTTGCCGTCGACCACCCAGAGCTGGAAGTCCGGGTAGACCTCGTAGAGCCGCGGCCAGAACGTGGACACGACCGGGTCGTGCGCCATGAAGGGCGGCCAGAGGGCGGGGATCGTGCCGCGGAGATCGCGCTCGGCGTGCGTGAGGATGTGGAGGTTCACCGTCGCAGTAGGGCGACCGCCTGAGCGGCCAGCCCTTCTCGCCGCCCGGTGAAGCCGAGCCCGTCGGTTGTCGTCGCGCGCACGGCCACGCGCTCG
>JBGPLW010000301.1:0-3454 GCA_041486645.1 Gaiellaceae bacterium
GAACCTCGATCCGAGCGGGAACAGGGGCTCCGGGCATGGAAAAGATCGTATCGCGGGGGTTCCCTGGAGCTTCTTCGAAGACGGCAATCTCGCCCTCGATCGCAGCGATCTGTGGGTCGAACCGCCCCCTCCCCGGTTGAAGGTCGCCCGGACGTTCGATACGGTGGCCAACGACATGCCGTCCTCACGCCCCACCCGGAGGCGGCGCGTCGAACGTCGGGAGGTGCGCGCAGCGCGTCGTGCTCGGCGATTCGCGCTCCTCACACTTCTCGCGATTGTGCTCGTGATTGCTTTGGCGTTGACCGCTTTCGGCGGCAGCTCCCGGCCGCTCACGGCGCTCGCGGTTGTGAATCCCGCCGCGGGGCTCCAGACGAAGCCGTTCCCGCAGGTGCTCGCGATGCACGGCGTCGTCCGGCTCCAGATGCCGATCGCCCAAAACCAGTTCACGGCGATCGGCTTCCACTCCGCGACCGACGGCGCGATCCCACTCTCGCCGATCGGGCATCAGGGGAACGAAGGGGTCGTGCAGCGCGTGTTCCACAAGATCTTCGGCGGTGGCGGCGGTAACCCGGTCTGGTACCAGCTCGACGGCGGCTCGCCGTCGGCGCTCGACGTCGGTGCGGTGCCGGGAACGAATGTCTACGCGCCCGTCGACGGCACTGTCGTCGGCATCACGCCGTACATCGTCGGCGGACACCGGTTCGGAACGCGGATCGACATCCAGCCGCAGAGCGCACCGTCACTCGTCGTCTCGTTGACGCAGCTGCGCGCAGATCCGTCGCTCAAGCTCGGCTCGAACGTCGTGAGCGGCGCGACGCGCCTCGGCACCGTCGTGAATCTCGCCAAGGTCGAGCGGCAGGCCCTCGCGCGCTACACGAACGACCAGGGCAATCACGTTTCGATCGAGATCCGCCCCGCAGCGTCGCTGGTCCTGAACTGAGAGTCCTCTTTCTCGCGGACGTGTTCGGCGTCGCCGGGCGGCGTGCGGTCGAAGAACGGCTTCACGCGCTGCGCGAAGAGCTCGGCGCCGACGTCTGCATCGTGAACGGCGAAAACATCGCCGACGGAGCCGGCATCACGCCGAAGCTCGCCGACAAGCTGTTGGAGGCCGGCGCCGACATCGTGACTCTCGGAAACCACACGTATCGCCGCAACGGCATCGGCGACTACCTCGCCACGAGCGAACGCGTCATCCGGCCGGCGAACGCGGGCTCCTGGACTCCGGGCCGCGCGCTCGCCGTCGTCGAGGCGCGCAACGGCGTGAAGGTCGCCGTGCTCAACCTGCTCGGCTCGCTTTACGTCGACCCTCCGATGTCGCCGTGGGAGATGGTGGACGAACTCGTCAACGAAGCACGCGCGCAGGCGCCGGTCGTCATCCTCGACTTCCACGCGGAGGCGACGAGCGAGAAGGTCGCGATGGCGCGCTGGCTCGACGGCCGCGTGACCGCCGTGATCGGCACGCACACGCACGTGCAGACGAACGACGCGCGCGTGCAGCCGAAGGGCACCGCGGCAATCACCGACGCGGGAATGACGGGCCCGCACGACTCGGTGATCGGCGTGAAGGCGGAGCTCGCCATCGGCCGCATGCGCACCCGCATGCCGGTGCGGTTCGAGCCCGCGGAGGGCGGCGTTCGGATCGAAGGCGTCGTCGTCGACTGCTCAGACGACGGCCGGGCGAGCGGCATCGAGCTGCTCCGGGTCGAGCTCTAACTCGGGCGCGGGCTCGGGCGCACGCACGACCGCGAGCGGCGCGAGCACGGCGATCGCCGCGAACCCGTAGAACCACGGGATGTACGTGTAGAGCCAGTACGTCAGCACGAGCTCGAAGCCGGCGAGGAGCGCAGCGGTGAGCGCGGCGAGCTGAAGCGGCGACTTGTGCCGCGGCACGAACGCGACGACGACCGCACCGACGACGAGCAGCGCTTGCAGGATGCGTTGCAGCACGTGCAGGTCGGGGATGCCGCCGGCGTGGTACTGCCCCCAGTCCCAGAGCGACCACGGTGCGTGCCGCCCGATCTGCCAGCGGAACGACCGGTCCCAGAAGACGCGCAACTCGTGCAACGGGCTCGGCTCGAGCAGCACGACGGAGAACGCGGCGAGCGTCGCCACCGCGAACCCTGCGAGGAATCGTCGCGAGGGTCGCCGCCCGGGATACGTCAGCCAGAGCGGGGCGACGATGAGCGAGGCGAACTTCGTCCAGCCCGAGAGTGCGGCGAACACGCCGCGCGACACCGGCGACGAGACGAGCCAGAACCCCCAGATGAGGAACGCGGGCAGCAGCGCGTCGTTCGTGTTCGAGTTGGACGCGTACTGCGTGAACGGGTACGCGGCCCACGCGAACGCAAGCGTGGCGGCGAGCTGCAGGCCTCCGAAGCGCCGCCCGACGAGCCAGAGCCCGAGCAGGCAGAGCAAGTCGAACGCAATCGACGTGAAGTGAGCCGCGGGAAGCGTGTCCCACTTCCCGCCCCAGCCGAAGAACGCGTACCCGGGGATGTACGACTCGTAGGCCACCGGCCCGTACGTGTCGCCCTGCGGGTTCGCGGACTCGCAGCGCCCGTTCGCCTGGATGCGCTCGCGGATCTCGCCGGCGGCGTCGGACGGGCCGCACGCCTTGAGGGTGCCTTCGATCGGGAAGTTCCCCCACGGCGCCTGGCCGTGCACGATCCGCTCCGCCCCGATCACGCCGGAGTAGCCGACGTCGATGACGTTCGAGGCCTCGACGTTCAACCCGATGCGAAAGCCCGCGAGGAAGACGGTTGCGGCGAGCAGGATCCACGTCGGCCACATCGCCCGCGACGGCGAGCCGCGGCCGGTGACTCCGATGTAGACGCCGCGCGCGATCACCCAGATCAGCGCGGGATAGAAGAGCGGCACGGCTGTGAAGACGTCGCCGTGGTTGAAGAACCAGAGCGACGCCGTCGGCGACAGCAGCATCAACAAGTCGAGGTTGCGCAGCGAGAACGGCCGCCGGAAGTTGCAGAGCCCGACGAAGAAGACGAGGCAGAGTGTCCCCCACAGCCAGGAGTTGTTGATCTTCACGCCGCCGAACGACCCGGGGTAGCCGCGGGCCATCTTCCACGCGACCTGCGGCCCCGTCCATGCTTCGGTGACGACGCCGCTCGCGTCGTCGACCTTGCCTTCGGCGATCTCGCCGGCCTTGCCCCACCAGATCTTCGCCGTCCAGCTCGCGGTCTTCCCGTCGTAGTCCTCCTCGTGGGCGCGGTCGGTGGTCGGGTAGCGCTCGAGCCACGCCGCGACCTTCGGGTTGTGCAGGAACGCGGCATACACACGCGCCTTCGTCAGGTGCGCAGCGGCCACCGGCGGCGCGAACGGCGTTTGGATGAGGCGGCCCTGGCCGTCGTACTCCGGTGCGATCACCGTGGTCGTGGTCGCGGCCGCGGCGACCGGCGCGAAGGCGAACGCGCAGGCTGCGACGGCGATCAGACGGCGC